>DASTOZ010000145.1:0-3032 GCA_035762365.1 Pyrinomonadaceae bacterium
CATCAGGACATCAACTGAGTAACGCAGATTCGCGAGCTCGTCTTCAGTGACTTCTGAAAACCGCGGGTCACGTGTCGCAGCATGTATAGCGTTAACGACAATCTCTTCAGCTAAAGTTGGTTGCATTGCTTCAATCGTTCCGATGCATCCGCGCAACTCTCCGTCTCGCGTCTTTAGCGATACAAAGCAGGGCGCTGGTACCCGCAGCAAGTTCGACAAACGGCTGTCTGGTTTGATTTCAATTCCCTGGCGCGTAAATGTTTCGACTGCCCCTCGAGCCAACGTCGGGAGCTCGGTTCCGTCGATGTCTGAAACAGATCCATCGGTGAGTTGGGCCACGAGATAGCCAACACCGAAGGGCGCTTCGTAGCTAAGCACTTCGCAGTGCGCATCAAGTTGGCGAGTCGCACCGATCGCAACCACCATCGATCGAAAGCCACATTCACCTGCAAGCTTTCGGAGGTTTGGATCAATCTCGACAATGCTCTGCGGGTCGTTCTTCTCCAAAGCATGCACAACCTGCTGATCAAAAAGATAGGCACCCGGATTGTATCCGGCTGGCGCATCCGGCCTCAGACGGTGACTAAGATCGCCGCTCGCCACAAAGGCAACTGACCTTCCGGTGTCGTCAATCGCATTTCTAATGCAATCACCAAATTTCAAATGGTCATCGATGGAAAGAAAACTGTATCCGAGCGCCACGACCTTTCCTCGCCAACCGTTTTTTAACAGGAAATAGAGCGGCACGGCGGTACCGTGGTCTAATTTCGAATCTGCGATTTGATCGATGACGAAATTGCTTGAGGAGGCGTGTTTCGTAATCGCGATTAGCAGTTCTTGATCGACTGGCGCACTGAGTTGCGTGTCGGGCGCGCGAAAGTTTGCGAAATCTCCTCTAACCTCACTGCCTGCATATGCAACAAACGACTCAAGCTCAAGAGGTGCGTGCGGCGAAATGAGGATTACTGTTTCAGCGTTGCTGTCAACGAGGCGTCTTGTGAATTCGGCCATCGCATCGATCGACGATTTCACATCGGCGACGGATTCTTGTCCGACCTCCGGCACCATGATGGGCGGATGCGGAACGATTCCCGAGAACACGAGAGCGCTTTGATTAGTCATGACCAATCACTCCGGCTGCAACGTTGGTCGCGCAGAGAGTGGGGTGGAACAAGGGAATGGGCTTTGAACAAACGCATTCTAGCTCCGACTAACGAACACCACAACAAGGTTAACGCAGTCAGTACCACCTCGCGGTAGTGGGTGGGTGCGCAGCTTGTGGTCGGTCACTCAATCTCGCGTGATGAAGTGGTAGGACCTCACAACATTCAGCCACGGACGAGACGAGCTGCGCACCCACCCGCTACCGCGGGGTGGTACTGACCTCACGCCACACGATTGAGTATCATGTGGAATCTACAGAACCGATGAAGCAATTTGATCTTCTGATTATTGGCGCGGGCCCGGCTGGCTCGTTCGCAGCTGAACTGCTCGCAAGAGGCGGAGCAAGTGTTGCGCTGTTCGACGGTCGACCCGAAGGGGAACCCAAAGCATGTGGCGGCGGCGTGACGGCCAAGGCTTTGAAGGCTTGGCCGCAACTGCTCGACGCGGTGGGCAGAACAATCAACGAGCTCGATTTGTATGCGCCTTCCGGTAAAAAGCTTCATCTAAAACTCGACGAACCATTCGCGGTTTACTCCCGCGTCGCATTCGATTCCTACCTGCGCGATCGCGCGCGAGACGCCGGCGCGCAAGTGTTCTCCGAGAAGATCTCAGCCCGCAAAGTTAAGCGGTCAGACTATGGGTGGGTCATGCGAAATCAGCACGGCGTCGAGTGGCAAGGTCGAATCCTCGTCGGAGCTGACGGTGCAAACAGCGGCATCGCGAAGATGTTAGCTGGCCCGCTTGCACCGTCCGACATGGAAGTCGCATTTGGTTATCGCGCACCGCTACCATCGACGGGTGATGCGCCGACCGTCGTCGCGTTTCTGCCGCGTTGGGTTGGATATGCCTGGGCCTTTCCGCGTCCGGATCATATCTCGTTCGGCATCGCGACCACGCAGGATGCATTCGAGCACAAACCGCTCGATGATCTGCTCTGGAGTTTCATGGTCGGCTATTACCAACGCGACGACGGCGCTAAGAAGTTTTGGACCAGTGCTATCGAATCACCCGAAGTTTCACGAATACACGATCACTTAAAGCAGACCGCGGAACGTTATGCTGCGCGAATCCCTGGCCTTGCTGACAAGACCTGGGACTCGCGAAAAGCGTCGGGTGACGATTGGGCGTTACTTGGCGACGCCGCCGGCTTCGCGGATCCGGTTACTGGCGAAGGCATTTACTACGCGCTGCGATCTGCTGAACTGTTTGCGGAATGTTGGCTCAACGGTCAGCCCGGCGATTACGAAGCTCGTTGGCGAAAAGATTTCGGCGGCGAGTTACGACGTGCAGCACAAATGCGCCGTCGCTTTTATGGCAACTTTTGGGGCGCACCTTTCACAGAGCGGATGATCGAGTTCGCGCGTGGCCATCGAGGCGTGAAGCGTGTGTTGGGTGATCTCGTCGCGGGTGAACAGGGTTATCTGGATCTGAAGAAGAAGTTGGTGAAGAGCGCGCTGAAACCTTAAGCAGATCCACCGATTTCCTCAGATTACACGGATTACGAAATTAGAAAAGGGACGTCGAGTAGTCTAACTACTCAACGTCCTTCGTTACATTCTGAATCTGTGTAATCTGTGGAAATCGGTGGATCTGCTTCACTACGGCGCCAGCCGGCTGATGTTCCAACTCTCGCCATCTCGTTCGTAAACAACCCGATCGTGAAGTCGTCCCAGGCGGCTTTTCCAGAATTCAATTCGCCGCGGCTTCACACGATAGCCGCCCCAATGCTCGGGGCATTCAATCTCACGATCACTATAGAGTTCTTCTAACTCGACAACGCGCGCTTCCAGCCCTTCTCTATTCTCGATCACGTCGCTCTGCGGAGACGCCCACGCACCAATCTGACTCTCACGTGGCCGCGTCTTGAA
>DASTOZ010000146.1:0-4318 GCA_035762365.1 Pyrinomonadaceae bacterium
TGGCGTGAAGCCGATGGGTGTTGTAGTTTCGAAGGACGGCGAGAGAATCTACGTCGCGAACGGACGTGCGAATAGCATCTACGTCATCGACGCAGCTACCGACAAAGTTATCGGAACGATCCCGGTCGGCCAGCGAGTGTGGGGTCTGGCGATCACGAGCGACGGAAAGAAGCTGTATGCTGCGAACGGCAATTCGAACGACGTTTCAGTGATCGACACCGCAACGAACACCGTCGTCGCCACGGTTAAGGCCGGTGACGGTCCGTGGGGCATCGCGATCGCCGGGTTGTGAAGAGTGCCTGAAGCAATCAAGAGCTGCGTTTTCGTGTTTGCGCTGGTGATGGTGTGTGCTTCCGGGGTTCTCGCAACACCGGACGGGTTTAGTCTGCGTGGCGTCGTGGTGGACCAGACCGGGGCGCCGATCGTCGACGCCCAGGTTTTTCTTTACGCGAGTCCTGCCCTGCTCGCACAAACGACTACTGGCCCAACCGGTGAATTCACTTTCGCTGACCTGAAAACGAATCGCGGCGTGTTGCGCGTGCGTGCGCCGGGATTTGCCGAACTCGAACGCGATTGGACGACCGCTGACCCGCCGGTGCGCGTCGTGCTCGCTCCACTTCCACTCAAGGAACTCGTCGTCGTGACACCCACGCGCACGAACACACGGCTCGGCGACACGTCGGCGAGCGTTGCCGTTGTCTCGTCTCAAGAACTCGAAGCGACTGCCGCACTGCGTCTCGACGATGCGCTGCGACAAGTAGCAGGCTTTCAGTTGTTTCGTCGTTCGGGAAGTCGCACCGCAAACCCGACGACACAGGGAATCTCGTTGCGCGGCACAGGCGCGAGCGGCGCGAGTCGTGCGCTCATGCTGTTCGACGGCATTCCGTTGAATGATCCGTTTGGCGGTTGGATTTACTGGGGTCGCGTGCCTCGCGAATCAGTGGCCCAGGTTGAAGTGTTGCGTGGCGGCGCGTCGTATCTCTACGGCGGCACGGCGTTGGGCGGCGTCGTCAACGCGATCAGTCTCGCGCCTGAGCGATCGTCTCTTTCCGCGGAGCTCTCGTATGGCAACCAACAAACGCCGAGCGGGTCGCTGTTCGGCAGTGTCACGGCTGGCAAGTGGACGATGAGTCTCGGGGCCGAGATTTCGAAGACCGACGGTTACATCATCGTCGCCGAAGACGAACGCGGCGCCATCGACACTCGCGCGGGGTCGCGTTACTCAGTCGCGAATCTCAAACTCGAACGGCAATTAGGCACGACCGGCAGTGCATTCATACGCGGCGAGATTTTCGGCGAGTCACGCACTAACGGTACGCCGTTGCAGACCAATCGCACTCACCTGCGAAACTTGAGCGCGGGCGCCAATTTCGAAACCGCGGATTTTGGGAATTTCAGTTTGCGTGCGTACGGTGGGACGCAACTGTTCGATCAGAATTTCACGGCTGTGGCAGCGAGCCGCAACAGCGAATCATTGACACGCGTGCAGCGTGTGCCGTCGCAGTCGATGGGCGGAATGTTCCAGTGGTCGCGGGCCGTCGGTGCAAGTCACAATCTGGTCGCCGGTATCGACGCGCGTGAAGTGCGCGGCGCGAGCGACGAGCTGGCTTACGTGCAGAACCGTCCGACATTTTTCATCGGCTCAGGTGGACGCGAACGAACGGTCGGCGTGTTCGCAGAAGATTTCTTCCGCATCAATCCTCGACTGCTCGTGACGGCGGGTGCGCGTTTCGATCGCTGGCGTGAATTTGCCGCAGTCTCCACGACGACGCCGGTCAACACGGCCCAATCATCGACGACGCAAACATTCGCCGACAGAACCGAGACCGCTTTCAGTCCGCAACTCTCGTTGCTGTACACACCTTCCGATCGCGTGTCCTTCACCGCCTTGTTCACGCGCGCGTTTCGTCCGGCGACGCTGAACGAGTTGTACCGATCGTTCCGCGTCGGCGACGTTGTCACACTTGCTAACGAAAACCTTCGCGCCGAACGCCAGACCGGTGGTGAAGCCGGTGCACGTTTCTATCTTTTCAAGCAAAGACTCGACTCGCGCGTCACTGCGTTTTGGAGCGAGATCACGCGGCCAATCGCAAACGTGACGCTGAGTGTCACACCGGCTCTAATCACACGTCAGCGCCAGAACCTGGGACGCACCCGTTCGCGCGGGATCGAAATCGAAACTGAAGCACGCTTGAACCGGCATTGGACCATCAGCGGCGGGTATCTTCTATCCGATGCAATCGTGCTGGAGTTTCCCGCCAACACCTCACTCGAGGGCCTGCGCATACCGCAAGTGCCGAAACACCAGGCGACGTTTCAAGTGCGATATGCGAACCCATCATGGGTCACGCTCGGAGTTCAAGCTCGCGCCGGTGGTCAACAATTCGACGACGACCAGAACCGTTTTTCTTTGGGCCGTTACTTCACACTCGACGCGATCGCCTCGCATCGACTTACATCAAACTTCGACGTCTTCGTTGCAGCGGAAAACCTGCTGAATCAGCGTTACCTCACGGGCCGCACTCCCGTCACGACGATTGGACCACCGGCACTCGTTCGCGGCGGCATCAGATTTCGGTTCAACAGCAAGTAGACATGAAAACCGGATCGCGCCTGGCGGCTAACGTGAAATCGGTGATCTTCGAAGTCGCGGCAAGTTCACACTCTCGTCGATCGCGACGTACAACAATGCGTGTCCGCCAATGGCCGAAAGATCGAAAACATCACAGCTTGCGCTTACTGATTTCAGTGGGCGCGCTCAAAAGCGCCCTCGAAATAGACGGGCTCCAGACCGGTTGCCCAATACTCCACGTCCGTCTGATTAGGTTGCGAAGTTTCCTGGCTGGTTTTAAGCACTGGCATGGTCGGGTCGGTGGGATGAAACTCGATCCACCCAATCCACGTCCCATCAGACCGTTCATCTCCGTAACTGCGAACGAGATAGTTCGTTCCGTCTGGGCTCACGACCACCGTCGTGTATTCCTGTAAAAGCTTCGCCATAATCATTGTGTGTACTCTGAATTGTTCAAATCCGTGTTGCCAAATTGTAGTATTCACATTCGAACGCCATGAACACACTGGACGACGCCAAAAAGAAGGCAGCCGCGACGTACAACGCGGCCTCGGATTTTTACGATCATCCGGCGAACACTTTCTGGGAGCGCTATGGCCGGAGGACGATTGAGCGTCTGGGATTGCCACAAGGCGCACGTGTGCTGGACGTGTGTTGCGGGAGCGGCGCATCGGCGCTTCCGGCAGCCGCCGCGGTTGGGCCAAGTGGCTCGGTTACCGGTGTCGACCTCGCGAAAAACCTGCTCGAACTTGCGCGCCGGAAGGCGAAACAACGCGGCCTGACCAACATTCAATTCGCCACGGGCGACATGACGGATCTAAGTTTCGAAACGGGCAGTTTCGACATTGTCGTTTGCGTGTTTGGGATCTTCTTCGTGCCTGACATGGAAACAGCGTTACGAGAGCTGACGCGTGTCGCGCGTTCCGGCGGACGCGTCGCGGTTACGACGTGGGGACCGAGGTTTTTCGAGCCGGTGAACACTGCATTCTGGGATTCAGTACGCAGGATGAGGCCGGATCTTTATAAAAGCTTCAATCCCTGGGACAGGATTTCGGAACCGGAAACCGTCCGATCGTTGCTCGAATCGGCGTCACTGACAGAGATCGAGGTCGTGCCCGAAGCCGACGCACAACCGATCAACTCGCCGGAAGACTGGTGGGCCGCGGTCGCGGGCTCAGGTTACCGCGGCACTATCGACCAACTCTCCGCATCCGAACGCGAACGAGTCCGGACCGAAAACCTTGCTTTCATTCGCAACGAGGGAATACGTTCGGTGGAGGCCAACGTGATCTACGCATCCGGCAAAAAACTCTGACTTACAAAAAAATCTCTTCCATGGTGTCGATCATCGAGTCCCCTATTCGATTAATGGTTGAGAATGCAACAATATTAAGGAGACAATCATGGCATCAACGAACGCGCAAACGTCCACAACTCCCAAAACTCAAAAAATCACCACCTTCCTCTGGTTCAACGACAACGCCGAGGAAGCCGCGAACTTTTACACGTCGATCTTCAAGAACTCGAAGATCATTACCATCACGCGCTACGGCGAAGCAGGACCGGCTCCAAAGGGCACCGTTATGACGGTCGACTTCGAGCTCGACGGCCAACGCTTTACTGCCCTCAACGGTGGCCCTGCTTTCAAGTTCACGGAAGCGATATCGCTGCTGGTACACTGCCAAACGCAGGAAGAGATCGACTACTTCTGGGAGAAGCTGTCAGAAGGTGGCGAGAAAGTTGAAT
>DASTOZ010000147.1:0-2026 GCA_035762365.1 Pyrinomonadaceae bacterium
TAGCTTCGCCCGATTCACCCTGCCGGCTGAGCTGGCGATCGGCCGATCTTTGAGCCGCCACTTGTGTGATGGCGCTGTCACTTGATTGCGAACTGCTACTTCCGCCTTCACTCTGTGTCTGGCCCCACGCGGAATCGTTAAGTGTCTTCTCGACGTCTTTCTTGGTCCACTCGGTCCAGGGCTTCTGTTTTTGAGCCAACGCCATGCAGGCAAACATTGCTACTACTAAGCACGCAGATACTACTCTTCTCATTACTAACCGCTCCTTAGATGATGATGGGTTTTGAACGTCAGGGCTTGAACGTTAAGCCCGCGGATCACAAGTAAACTCACCGAATGTCGAAAATCGATCCGATCCGTGGTCCGCCGCAATGTCTCTACGCTGGTAATCGAGATGCAAGACTGACATCAGCAGAGTTGCCTGGTCGTCGACCAGTCTCAGGCTCAAGTCGTTCGCGCCGATCTTTCCAGATAGCAATGTCGAAAGCAAGTAATGACGGCAGCTAAACGCCGGCACTTCACCTAAACGCACTCGCGTTGCAAGACCCGCGGAAGTAAAAATCTCGAGCGTCGGATTTCCGGCGATGCTCTTATCGTCGATATTTATGACCGCGATGATCTCGTCGCGGACCATCTTGTCGTCACGTGCTGACAGACACGCGCCGGCGACGATGTAGTCGGTGCCGAGTCCCGAACGCGACGCGGGTTTCTGATACGAACGCGCGGCGGCGAGTCCGGGTCGAAAATGTGTGAACGCCCTCGCGTTCCATTCACTGACGGCAACCTCGACTTTCATCAACGTGTGATTCGACAACGGCGTGATCGCCAGTGACAGACCACCCGAGAATCCTTTCGGCAGATCGGTACGCGAACAATCGAACACGCAACTCTGTTGGCCGCGAAGTTTAATCGCGCCGCGCTCGATCTGTTGCTCGGGAATGGACGCAGGGAGTTTCGATCCATTCGCCGTTTGCCAGACCACCGCGCCTGTAGCGTCGGTGATAAAGGGATTCAACCAAAGCGCCTCTTCAACCGGCGCGCCGGAGCTCAAATGAAAAAGCGAGTCGAGCGTTACGCCGCCGATCTTCTTCGAACGAAACACCAGCGGCGTGTAGAGAATGTTCTGGGCCTTGAAACGTCCCGCCGAATCGAACGGAACTCTCGCGGGCGTCGGATTGTACGGCGGCTGATGAATCGGATGCTCGATGCTGAAACGCGGAGTGCCCGCGTGCCTGATCAGCATGTACCCAAAATTCTTGACCGAACCCTGGCCATTCGTAACGGCGATCGTCCCGCCGCGCGTGCCGATGCGATTCGCGTGACCACTGCGCTTGCCGTTGAACGTGTCGTCGAGAGTGCGCGCGTATTCGCCTTTGCGCAGATCGACGAGCGCTGACGAATGCGGATTCAGATCGTAAGGAAGCTGTTTCAGCGTGGCGCCGAATTGATCGTAGATCGTCAGTGCGCCTGCGCTGCGATCGGAATAAGGATTGAAGAGACTGTAGACGCAATCGTACTCGTCCAGCGGTGGGAACGGCATTGAATAGAAGAAGCTGTCAGCGCGTTGCCACTGCAACGGATCGGGATTGGCGTGCACGTTCGCGAACGAGTCGCGACTCTTCCAACGAACGAACGCGGAACTGAAAAGATCGCTCGCATGGGAAGGCGTGCGTGTCTTCGGCCGCAAGCGCACCTTCATCCCGCCCCAAAAACTCTTCCGTGGTCCAACAAGCTCGGCGACGGGTATGACAGTCGTACGCATCGCGCCGGCAGTTAACTGTCTCGCGATACCGCTCTCGCCAAGTGGATGACCTTCAAAGTCGTAAAGAAAAACCTGATACTCCGTCGCGTCCGCGCCGTCTGCATAACCGGTCGCACCGAGGAAGTTGTCGGCAGTTAGGACGATCTCGGATTCGATTCCGAGGGCGGAGTCTTGAATGATGAATGGCGCGCACACGTCCAGCCAGCAAGTACCGCTGCTGCTCTGCGTGTTTTGATTAGCGAGTCGTAGGGCAGGGTAAAGGGC
>DASTOZ010000148.1:0-7516 GCA_035762365.1 Pyrinomonadaceae bacterium
CTCGCCGATCTGACTGTCGCCGTCGAGATCGGAATGCTCTTTGCCGCGCTGCTTTACATCTATCGAGTCTCGCAGACGACCACAGTTGCGCCCGTGACGGAGGAGTATATTGAGGATGGTCGTCCGCACGTCTTGCAGGACAAGCTGCTGCCTCCCTACGTCTTGGTGCTGCGTATCCATGGCCCATTTTTGTTTGGTGCCACTGAGAAACTATCCGAGGCAACGGTCGATGTAGACTCACTCCCAGCGGTGGTGATTTTACGCTTAAGAAATATGACCGCTATCGACGCGACCGGTCTGCACGAGTTGGAGAGGCTGGCCGAACGGCTGCGCGCGACGGGCCGAACGCTGCTGCTGTGTGGCGCTCGTAGTCAACCCAACCAGTTGTTGAGGCAGTCTGATTTCCTCCAGGTTCTCGGCGAAGAGAACATGCTTCCGCACGTTGAAGCTGCGCTATCGCGGGCCCGCGAAATCCATGAAGGCCGAGCCGCCGATCCGCGAACTCCTGTGCCGCTTGTTGACGGTGCTGTCTCCAGCGCGTGATAACCAATGGTCTATCGCGCTCACGTCAAAACAATATCCCCAACCCAGTCGCTGTTCTTTCACTGTCCTTTTGAATTCTGATCATTCGACCAAGTTGAATCAACGATTTACCGTTCCAGGCTTTCCGCTGAAATTCCTTCAGCTCTGATCTAAGTTCGCAACGTATTTACCGCGTGCAGTCTTGGGTACTGCGTTCGCAATCGTGATGCGTGGAGGTCTACGGATTCATTTTTTTCCGGGCAGCAAATTCCGCTAACAAACAGCAAAGTAGGCCAACTACAGTGAGTTGACATCCAAGTTATTCGGCATACGGTTTAGGGGCTTAATAATCCTAAATCTCCCCCGGCATTTTCGCGTCAACTCTTTGCACTGATTCCGCCAGCGATCGGGCGCTAACCAGTCGTTCTCGTTCATTTCACGCTTTACCGCTTCTTCAAGCGAATCATTTCTAAGGTTCACCAACCCAATCCTTGGCTCGACTAGTCTGTGCCAAGCATTCTCAAAGGAGAGATCCCCAATGGCTAACATTTCGAAAAGAAACAGGAGGCGCGAGAGGGAGATCAAGAATGCCGCGAAGAACAGGCGCGAGATAATCGCAGCGCGCTTGAGTCGTCGTGACATGATAAAGGCTGGTCTCCTAACTAGCGCCGGTTACCTAATTCAAAAGAACGGCCTAAGCGCTCGTGCGCAATTCGGCGGCGGTGACAGCTTCGGAGACTGCGATCGTAGATGGTGGGATGGATCTGGCGGGAATGGCACGCCGGTAAGCCCGCCAACGACCCCGTTTGTCGAGCCACTGCCCATTCCGCCAATCGCCCAAACAGTTCCAGCGCTTAGCCCCGCGCCCACGGTAGCGCCAAATACCGCCGCAGGTGAGGCGAGGACACGGGACCATCAGGCTTTGACTACTCTTCCACCGGTGAAGTTCTATGAGGTGCATCAGCGGGAGCAGTTACTCAGTATGCATCCGGAGCTTCCACTACAAAGACTCTGGACCTTTAATGGCACGGTGCCGGGACAGACCTATGTGGCGCGCTACGGTGAGCCGATTCTGGTTCGTAACTTCAACGATTTGCCAAACGACAATGGAGGCTTTGGTCTGCAATCCGTTTCAACCCACCTCCACAACGGCCACACTCCGTCTGAATCAGATGGTTTCCCGTGCGACTTCTTTGGGCAGACAAAGTGGTACGACCAGCATTATCCGAACGTCCTCGCCGGATTCGCCTCGAGTCATCCACCACTGGGGGACATCAACGAGTCGATGAGCACGCTCTGGTATCACGACCACCGCGTAGACTTCACGGCTCAGAATGTCTACAAGGGCCTCGCAGGTTTTTATCTGCTCTTTAATCAATTCGACACTGGCGATGAGACCACGGGGTTTCGGCTTCCGAGCTTCCCGAATTTTGACATCCCCATGATGTTCAATGACAAGAACTTCGATCCTGATGACGGTGTGCTGGCCTTCGACCTGGCTAACCGCGACGGTATTCTGGGAGACAAGTTCCTTGTCAATGGAAAGATCCAACCCTTCTTCGAGGTGAAGCGGCGACGCTATCGCTTCCGCTGGCTGAATGGAGGGCCTTCGCGCTTCTATCGGTTCTATCTAACAAAGTCCAACCTCTCAAATCATCCTTTCTGGGTGATCTCAAATGACGGCAATCTGTTGAAAAACCCGGTGCAGACAACCACCGGCCTTATGATCGCTGTGGCCGAACGTATGGATGTGATTGTAGATTTTTCCTCGTTTGCCGCTGGATCAATCATCCACCTGGAGAACCGTCTTGAGCAGTGTGATGGCGCAGGGCCAACAAACAATATTCTGCCCGCTGGTCAGGGCAACAAGGTCCTGGAATTCCGCGTCGTCTCCGACCCGGTGACAGACAACAGCGTAAATCCTGCTACCAACCCTACCTTCTACCAGGTGCCGACCCGCGTAACAGAACGTATCACGCGGTGTTTCAAGTTTGACCGGAGGAACGGCCAATGGGTCATCAACGATGAGCTATTTGACTGTAACGACGTCCGCTTCAGAGTCAAGCGCAACACCGCGGAGATTTGGGAGCTCGAAGGCGGATTCGATTGGTCCCATCCGATCCACATCCACTTTGAGGAGCACCAGGTTCTCTCGCGCAACCGCAATACGCCGACGCTGATCGAAAGAGGCCGAAAGGATGTCATACGACTCGGTGAGAACGATGATGTGCGAATTTATTTCCGCTTTCGCGATTTTGTGGGGCGCTACCCGATGCACTGCCACAACACGATTCACGAGGACCACGCGATGATGCTCAGGTTTGATATCGACGACGTGGGCAACAACAACGAGAACGACTGTGGCTTCCGCCGCTAAGAATTGAAAGGAGAGAAAGACAATGCCAGACGTCAACAGAAGAAAGCTGCTGGCTACGTTGGCGGTAGCGCCTCTCGCCGCTGGGGTGGTGGGGCGAGCAGCCAGTTCGGATGATAAGTTCAAGGTCGCAGAATCTTCACGCGCTAAACTCCAGAAGCGATATTTCCCGAACTTCGAGCTCACGACACACGAAGGCAAGAAGGTCCGCTTTTATGAAGATCTGATCAAAGGCAAGATCGTCGTGATCAACTTCATGTATGTGAAGTGTGAAGGGGTCTGTATGCCTGTCACCATGAATCTAAAGCGGGTTCAGAACCTGTTGGGACGCCGCATGGGACGGGATATCTTCATGTATTCAATTACCCTGAAACCAGAGGAAGACACGCCCCGCGCATTAAAACGCTATGTGCAGGCGCACAAGATCAAACCGGGGTGGACATTTCTGACGGGTAAGCCCGATGAGATCAACACCCTTCGGCGAAGCCTTGGCTTCAAGGATGCAAAAGCCAAGCTTGACAAAGACTTGACCAACCACACTGGAATGGTTAAGTACGGCAATGAAGCCCGGCAGTGGTGGGCGATGTTTCCTGGGGAGGCGAATGCTCCTTGGATTGTCGAGTGCATTCTATGGATGGAAGGTCCTAATGCGGAAACAATTCCTGAAGCAGGTCAAAGCCAACCCAAGGGGAATGACTCGGGACACAATCATTCGAAGGTACGTAACAAAGGGTAAAAGGCTGAAACTCGGAGGGGGTACAGAAATGAATGCGAAACATCGTGCAGGTTATCGATTGTTCGAGATTCTGTCCCCCTTGGTGTTTGCGATACTGATCCCGAGCCACGGTCTAACGCAGACACAGTCAAACCTCATCAAGCATTCGCCGGTCGAAGCGAATCAAACAACCGACTTCGCGGTTGGCAGAAGCCCCGATGCGATTCTCTTTGACGGAACGAACATTTGGGTTGCAAATCAACTGGGCGATAACTTGATGAAACTTAACGCGAGCGACGGGTCAAACCTGGGTACCTTTCCGACAGGAACCAGACCCGTCGCTCTCGCTTATGATGGAGAGAACATCTGGGTCGCCAACAAATTCAGTAACAACGTAATGAAGCTGCGCGCGAGCGACGGAACTCTCGTAAACACCATCAAAGTTGGGCGTAGTCCAGAGGCATTGCTGTTTGACGGCAGTAGCATCTGGGTAGCAAATGGCGGCGACAACTCGGTGACGAAATTGCGTCAGAGCGACGGAGCGACGTGCACCTTCATCGTGGGCGCCCGCCCGGTCGCGCTCGCTTTTGATGGCAAAAACGTATGGGTGGCCAACAACGATAGTAGCAGCGTCACCAAACTGCGCGCCGACGACGGAACGAATCTGGGAACATTTAGTGCAGGAAGAGGACCAATGGGAGTTGCGTTCGATGGCATCAACGTGTGGGTGACGAATTTCTACAGCAAGAACGTGACACGATTGAATACCGACGGCTCGTTGAAAGACAGAATCGCAGTTGAAGATGGGCCAGCGGGTATCGCCTTTGTTGGCGGTCTCATCCTGGTAGTGAACTATGGCAGCCGATCCGTGTCACAGATAGAACCGGAGAGCGGCAGAGTTGTTAGGACCTTTGCGGTAGGCAGAGGTCCTCTGGATCTTGCCTTTGATGGCACTAACATCTGGGTCGCTAACGGCGGAAGCAATTCAGTATCAAAAATAAAAAGCACTTCTCAAAGTCCCACCCCTTAAAAAAGCACCTGCCAACAGGTGAACGTGTGCGCTGACCAAACTAGCGGGTCGTGGTGCTCCCTGAATAACAACACTTGAGCTGTGGTGCGCAGCACACTTAACCAATAAGTGGTTTGCCACAAATCCGACACGGACGTTTTTTGCTAACGCGCGCAAAGCCGACCGAAATCATGGGGTTAGTTTTTGTGGCGGCTTCGCTCGTCGTATGATCGCGCGCGCAAATTCACTTTATGACCGACAAATTTCACTTTATGACCGAACCCACAAGTTTCGCTGACCGAAGGAGCCTACCACCGCGTCTTGCCTGAATGAGCGCTCATTCAGTATGATGACCGCCTATCGGTATGATCGGCGGTTGCTACATTCAGAGAGGCAGAAACGGATGATGCGGATTGAGAAGGCGGCCGTTCTGGGGGCGGGGACGATGGGGGCGCAGATCGCTGCTCACCTGGCGAATGCCGGTGTGCCCACGCTGCTCCTCGATATCGTTCCGCGTGAAGTCACGCCGCAGGAGGCAGGCAAAGGGTTAACGCTCGAGAGTAAAGACGTGCGCAATCGGATAGCGCGCGCCGGGTTGGAAGCGGCAACGAAAGCAAAGCCCGCCGCGTTTTTCGTCCCAGAGTTCGCGTCGCGAGTCACCGTTGGCAACTTCGACGACGATCTCGCCAGGATCAAAGATTGCGATTTGATCGTCGAAGCGGTCGTGGAAAACCTCGAAATCAAACGCTCGCTGTTCGAGCGTGTCGACCAGCATCGACGCCAGGGCGCGATCATCGCCTCCAACACCAGCGGCATTCCCATTCACTTGCTCGCCGAGGGCGGCTCCGACGATTTCAAGCAACACTTTGTCGGCGTTCACTTCTTCAATCCGCCACGCTACCTGCATCTCGTCGAGATCATTCGCACTGAATGGACCAAGCCCGAAGTCGCGTGCTTCCTGTTCGGCTTTCTCGATCAGCGACTCGGCAAAGGCGTCGTTCCCGCGAAGGACCGTCCAAACTTCATCGCCAATCGCATCGGCACGTTCGGCGCGCTGCAAACGATCAAAACGATGCTCGAAGACGGCTACTCGATCGAAGAAGTCGACAAGATGACTGGTCCAGCCGTGGGCCGTCCAAAGTCCGCGACGTTCCGCACGTTTGACCTCGTCGGTCTCGACGTCTTTTATCACGTCATCAAGAACCTTTACGAGAACCTGCCCGACGACGAAGAGCGCGACATGTTTGTCGTCCCCGACCTGCTCGCAAAGATGGTCGAGCGCAATCTGCTCGGCAACAAGACGAAATCCGGCTTCTACAAGAAGCAACAAGGCGAAGGCGACAAGCGCGAGATCTGGTCCCTCGATGTCGCAACACTCGATTACCGCCCGTCACAGAAAGTCAAACTGCCCGCGCTCGACATGGCGAAGAACATCGACGACTTGCCCGAGCGTTTGAAGGCGCTGACGTGGAGCAAGGATCGCGTCGGTGCGTTTCTGTGGAAGACGTTGACGCGCACACTCGCGTACGCGGCGAAACGCATTCCCGAAATCGCGGACAATGTCGTCGAAGTCGATCGTGCGATGCGCTGGGGTTTCGGTTGGGAACTTGGGCCATTCGAAGCGTGGGACGCGATTGGCGTCGAGAAGTCAGTCGCGCGCATGAAGGAAGAAGGAATGGCGGTGCCCGCGAATGTCGAACAGATGCTCGCGTCGGGCGCGACGTCGTTCTACAAAAAGGAAAACGGGCAGCAGTTTTATTTCGACTTTGCGTCGCAAAAGTACGTTCCGCTCGCCGATCAGCCGGGCGTTTTGATACTGAAGTCGATCAAAGATCAGAAGGGCGTGATCAAGAAGAACTCCGGCGCTTCGCTGATCGACATCGGCGACGGCGTCGCATGTCTCGAGTTTCACTCGAAGATGAACGCCATCGGCGGCGACACGTTGCAGATGTTGAAGTTTGCGCTGGGCGAAGTCGAGAAGAACTTCCTTGGTCTCGTCGTCGGCAATCAAGGCGCGAACTTCTGCGTCGGCGCAAACATCATGTTGATGTTGATGGAGGCGCAGGAGGAAAACTGGGACGAGCTCGACATGATGGTCCGGGTTTTCCAAAACGCGACGATGAGTTTGCGTTATTCACCGAAGCCGGTGGTCGTCGCGCCGTTTCAGATGGTGTTTGGTGGCGGTTGCGAGATGGTGTTGCACGGCGATCGCGTGAGGGCAGCGGCGGAGACGTACATCGGACTCGTCGAAGTCGGTGTCGGCATCATCCCGGCGGGCGGCGGCACGAAAGAGATGCTTGTGCGCGCGCTGGATTCGATTCCGAAGGGAGTCGACGACGCCGATCCGTTCCCGTTCGTGAAGCGCGCGTTTGAAACGATCGCGCTCGCGAAGGTGGCGACGTCGGCGGAAGAAGCGCGAACGATCGGTTTCCTTTCGGCTGATGATGCAATCTCGATGAACGCCGATCGCCTGATCGCGGACGCGAAGAAGGAAGTGTTGGCGTTGTCGGCGAGTGGGTACGTGGCGCCGCAGCAGCGGACGGACATCCTCGCGCTGGGATTGCCGGCGCTGTCGACGTTGAAGCTGGGCATTCACCAGATGAAGCGCGCCGGATACATTTCGGACCACGATGCCGAGATCGGCGAACAGCTTGCGCGTATTCTGACCGGCGGCGATCTGAATCATGCAACGCGCGTGTCTGAGCAATATTTGTTGGACCTCGAGCGCGAGGCGTTTCTGTCGCTCGTCAGCGAGCCGAAGACGCAGGAACGGATCGCGCACATGTTGAAGACCGGAAAACCATTGAGAAATTAATCATGAGAGACGCAGTTATTGTTTCAGCAGTTCGCACCGCAGTCGGCAAAGCACCGCGCGGCACGTTGCGCACGACACGCC
>DASTOZ010000149.1:0-2026 GCA_035762365.1 Pyrinomonadaceae bacterium
ACTTCCCGCAGTGGAACCACGGACTTACTTACAAGCTACAGCGACTCGAAAACGGCGGCGTTGCGCTGTTCTCACGTCCGTCCTTCAACGAGGTGGTGATTGAGACTGACGCGGCCGCAGGCGCCGCAAGCATCGCGGTCGACCGGTGTGGGCGCATCTTCTGGATTCGCCGCGACAACTGCAATCTTTATCAACGCGATCCGGTCAACGGTCTGATCGAGCCGGTGATCGAGCTCGCGGAACGCGAGTGGTGCAAGGCTGGTTCGTTCGGTCGCATGCTCATTGCGAAGAACCGGCTCTGGATCGTCGATCGATACCATTCCCGGATCATCGCTCTGCGCACGGACACGTTTCAGATCATCACTGAGATCTCGTTGTCGGCTCCGATCGATCTTGCGTGGGGCGCGAATCGGCTCTTCGTTCTCGACCGCAACGGCATCAGTTCTTACGACGTCAACGGCAAACGTCTCAGCCCGCCACGCTGCGAACACCTCTCGCGCCCGCGTGCGATGGGAGTCGATCCGAAGGGCCAGTGGATCTACGTTCTCGACTCCGACGCGTGCGGCTTCCTGCGCTTCAACTCTGACGGAACTTTTCACGACGAGATCGGGCAATTCAGTGACGTTGCTGAAGACTTTGATCCACGCCTACTCGCAGTCAATTCCTCGGGAAGTCTGTTCGTGAGCGACGGATCGCGCGTGGTCCATGAGTTCTCTGCCGACGGCGGGTACATCGGCAGCACCGGCGAGATGAGTCCGCTGCGAGGGATTCTCGGAATGGTTTTCAGTGCCGGAGACGATCTGTACGTCGGATCTCCCAACGGGATCGCGCGGTTTGGCGGAAAGTCCGGCGTCGCCGGCAATCAGGGAGAGTTTTATAGCGACACGCTGGACAGTGGGGGAGTAGGAAACGACTGCTGGCACCGCGTGGATCTGGTCGCGGACCTCACCGCCGGCGGCGCTCTCAATGTTTCGTATGCAACCTCTGACGACGCAACGCTTGCGCGCGCGGTGAATGCAATCGTAAGGCAGGACGGTCCGGTGCAACAGCGCGTCAATTCAGTCGAGCTTCTGCTTGGAGATCGTTGGAAAGGCGCTGACGAGCTGCGCGCGTTTTCGGCAACCGAAGCGGCCGAAGATGCGGCTTCGCAAAGCAGCTTCCGCGAACGAGTAACTCACAGCGTCCTGTTCCGCACGCAGACGCAGCGTTACCTGTGGCTGAAGATCAGCCTGTCGGGATTGGAGCCGAGCGCTAAGGCGGCGGTCAACGCCATGCGCGTCTACTATCCGCGGCTTTCATACCTGCGCTACTTGCCCGCTGTGTACCAGGAAGATCCCGCGAGCCGCGAATTTCTCGAACGTTTTCTTTCGATATTCGAAACAGTGTTCACAGGTTTGGAGTCGACGATCGAAAGAATCTCTGACGTCTTCGATCCGGAGACAACGCCGAAGGAATTTCTCGACTGGCTCGCGCAATGGCTCGATCTCGGACTTGAAGAAGAATGGCCTGCTGATGTGAAGCGGCGGCTGATCGGTCAGGCTTCGTCGTTGTATCGACGCAAAGGACGACCGGATGCGCTGGCTGACTTCATCGAGATCGTAACGAGTCGTCGGCCTTCGATCCGCGAATCGTTCGACGTCGAACGCCCGTTCATTCTGGGCAACACCACCATCGGTTTTGAGACGCGCATTTTCAACCGTCCCACCGAGGATCTTCCACGCGAGCAGCGCACGCTGCTTGGTTCTTCCGTTTTGGGCAAGTCGCAGATCCGTGAGAGTGCGCGCGTCCCGCTCGATCCTTTTCGGGCCGCCGCACATCACTTCACGGTCGCGATCGATCTCTCGCCGCAGGAGTTTCGCCGGCACGAGCGCGGCTTGCACCGAATCATCAGAGAACAATCGCCGGCCCACGTCAGCTACGACATCCGACTGGTGTCGGGCGTGGGTGTCGGGTCGGACATGGTCCTCGGCATCAACTCGCGAGTCGAAGATCCTCAGCCTCTGTTGCTCGGCCACTCGAACCTGGG
>DASTOZ010000150.1:0-9240 GCA_035762365.1 Pyrinomonadaceae bacterium
GGCAATGTAGTTGATCGCAAGCGGACCACTATTAATCAGCATTACCACCACAGGCTTGCCAGTTTCGAGCACAGCTTTGACGAGCTCGTCCTGACGGCCCACGAGATCGAGACTGTCGCGGTCGCCGAGATGGTTGTCGGCCCAGCCTTCTTTATTCGTGTCCTCATTCCCACCGAGCACGAGCAGCGCGACGTCGGCCGTCTTTGCAACTGCGACAGCTTCGGAGATCAGTTTTCGATCCTCGGCCGGATCGCTGAGCGTGGCGCGGTCGGCAAACCAATCGCCGCCTTCTTTCGTGATCTTGCACCCCTCGGCGTAAACGACTTTAACTTTGTCGCCCACCTTGTCCTTTATTCCCTGAAGCACGCTGACACCGCGACCGGGCTCGTCGCTGTAACCACCGAGATGAACTTGTGCTGCGTTTGGACCAATCACCGCGATCGAGTTCAGCGCGTTGCGATTCAAAGGCAACAGATTGTTCTCGTTCTTGAGCAACGTAATCGACCGTCGCGCCGCTTCTGCCGCCAACGCTCTGTGTTCGGCGGAGTTGGTGACACGCGCCGCGCGTTCGACGTCGACGTAAGGGTTCTCAAATAAACCAAGCAGGAACTTCGCGCGCAGCGTTCGCGCGACCGCCGCATTGAGAGTCGACTCTTTAACCTGCCCCTCTTTCACCAACTGCAGCAGCCGAGGGTAAGAATCAGGATCCGGAAGTTCGACGTCGACACCGGCTTCGATCGCGAGTTTCGCCGCTTCGGATTTGTCGGGGGCAATGTGGTGCAGGTCGACCATCTGCGGAATCGCATAATAATCAGACACTACGTGGCCGTTGAATTTCCACTCATCGCGCAGAAGCTTTTGCAGTAGCCATTTATTCGCGTGAGACGGAACGCCGTCGATCTCGTTGTACGAAGGCATAACGCTCATGATGCCTGCGTCGACCGCAGCCTTGAAGCTCGGCAGGAAGTACTCGCGCAACGTCCGTTCTGAAAAGTTCACTGGTCCAATGTTCGTGCCGCTCTCGGGCTGGCCGTGCGCGGCGAAGTGTTTGGCCGTGGCGATCACGTGGTTCTCGTCGACGGCTGGTCCCGCTCCCTGTAACGCTCTGACGATGGCACGCGCCATTTGTGACGTGAGATACGGATCTTCGCCGTACGTTTCTTCAGTCCGGCCCCAGCGTGCATCGCGCGCGAGATCCAGATTTGGTCCAAGCACCTGATGACTGCCGCGAGCGCGCGTCTCGAGGGCGCCGGCCGTAAAGACCTTGGTGATGAACTCCGGATCCCAAGTGGTGGCGAGCGCAATTGGTTGCGGAAAGCTGGTGCTGCCCTGCGCCATGTGACCGTGAAGTATTTCGTCGTGAAGAATTGCGGGAATGCCGAGCCGCGTGTTCTCGATCAGCCATTTCTGAACCGCGTTCGCAAACTTTGCTCCCTCGCGCGGATCTTTTCGCTCGCGTTGGCGCGCGATCTGGCCGATGCCGTGCTTCATCACCTGCGCGGCTTTGGCGGGAGAGAATTCACCGCGGTCGGCGGCGAAGTTTGTTTGCGGATTGGCTTGAGGCCGTTCGCCCCAAAGACAGGTCAACTGCGCGACCTTTTCTTCGAGCGTCATGCGCGAAAGAAGATCGGCGACACGCGCGTCGACCGAGAGACGGGGATTTTTGTAGTCTGGAGGCCTCTCCTGAGAGCTCATGCGGCCAACCGGCGACCAGAATGAAATGATGACTGCAAAACAGATGCTAAATGCAAGAGTTCGCTTTTTTCTCAAGCAGTTGTGCCTTCTTTAGGTTTTTACGCGGTCCATTGTTTGAAATTACCGGAAAACAACCGGCTCACATCGCGGGCGATCTCTTCGCGCGTGACTGCGCGGCCGTTGAGCAACAGTTGTTCGTAGGAGATGCAGAGCGCGTCCGCGATTTGCCGCCGCGCTTGTTTCCACTTGTAGATCAATTGTTCGAGCACGCGCGCGTCAGAGTGTTGCGGAATAAAGCTCTGGCCCAACAGCTCGAACCGCTCGCGCGTAATCTCCGACACGATCGACGGGTTGTTCAGAAACCACCAGCAACCAAACGGCATCAGGTTGTTGAACTTGCGCGCGGCCACGCATAGCTCGTGCTGGTTTTCGCGCGACAAGTACGTCACTAAAAACTTTACGTCAGGATACTGCGCGCACAGCCTTTCGATCGCGGTGACGTCTGCCCGGCCCAGCGCATCACCCGCCTCTCTCAACTCCGGATTCACCGCGCGACGCACGCCAACCATCAGCGTCAGTGGGAGCCCGTGCTCTTTCGCCGTCGGCAGGACTGCATCGCGCAGCAACCAGCCTCGGATTTCTTCGGTTGGATATGAAAAATCTGCTGGTAAAGAAATGGCGATGTAGACGGGTTTTATCTGCTCAATCCGCTGGTCCAACAACTTCCGTATTGCCATGACGCTTCCGGGCAGTAAATATGGACCGGCGGACACGTCGCATCGCGAGAGCGCGCGTCTTGCCTCCTCCCAGTTGTTCACCAACACATCCAACCTCAACGAGGTCTTGAATCGTTCGTCAGCATTGATGCCGTCTTTCCAAATTCGTCCTTCTGTTTCATCGAAAGGGTCGTTGGTCATCACGACGCCTCTGACGCGCGCGATATCAAACACGTGATCGATGTGTTCCGCGAGCCGGCGCGAGTTGAAGAACGCACGCGCTTCTTTCAGATCGGGCGCGCGCGTGTCGAGACCAAATGCCTCGAGCACTGAAATGATTCCCTGCGCCGCTTCAGACGTCGGCGTGTTGTCTACGAACAGAGTCTGCCAAACGAGATCGGCCTGTTGCGTCTTCGACATGGCCCAGAACTTGTCGTACGCAATTCTCGCCGAACGGAAGTTTTCGGCGGTCAGGTAGTGATACGTGAGCAGCTCGTCGATTCCAAACAGGCAGAGTTCGTTGAACTCAGGTGGAAACAGATGCGTGTGCACATCCATCACCGGCGTCGAGTTCACCACGATTTCGACTTCGGCGCGAAGCTCTGCCGCATCAGTAAGCAAATCGGAAACGCGCGTGCGACTCTCAGTAGACGTGACCATAACTTTCTGACCCTTATGCGCCTCTTGTGTCTTTTGTGCCTTTTTGCGACTAGATCTCCGGCACTCGCTTGTCGTTTGGATCGGCCCAGCGATCGTTCGGGATCGTCGGAGTCCAACCGGGCCTGAGCGGATCCTGATCGTAAGCATACGAGCCGAGACGCAGAT
Organism: Pyrinomonadaceae bacterium; assembly: GCA_035762365.1. Taxonomy (GTDB): domain Bacteria; phylum Acidobacteriota; class Blastocatellia; order Pyrinomonadales; family Pyrinomonadaceae; genus PSRF01. Next base: position 3,237 of record DASTOZ010000150.1, read on the forward strand.
ACATATCGCGGTATTCAGCCAGCTTGTCGCGATCCAGCTTAACACCGAGACCGGGCGCCGCCGGCACCGCAATCGCGCCATTCTCATATTTCAGCTTGCCGCCCTGAATAACGTCGTCAGTCAAATGGTGATAATGAGCGTCGGCCGCGAACGACAGGTTCGGAATAACGGCGCCCAGGTGCAGCATCGTCGCGAGCTGAATTCCGAGTTCACCTGATGAATGCACGGCGACGCCGAGTTGAAACGTCTCGCAAACGGCGGCTGCTTTCACGCAGGCGCGAATGCCGCCCCAAAATGTCGTGTCGAGCAGGACGACGTCCACCGCCGTGTTCAGAACGTTGGCCGCCAATTGTTCGAAGTTTACGACGACGGTGTTCGTGGCGAGCGGCATGCGCACCTTCTCGCGCACGCGCCGCATTCCGTTCATTCCAAACACCGGATCTTCGAGGTAATCGTTTCGCACGTCTTCGATCTGTTGACCAAACCAGATCGCCGTCTCGGCGGACCAGACTCCGTTCGGATCGAAACGAAAGCGATCGCCCGCGAGCGCAGTCGCCACTGACCGGTAGCATTCGAGCTCGTACTCGGGAGGGAAAACGCCGCCCTTCAATTTATGCGACGTGAAACCGTGACGCTGCTTCAGTGCCCGGGCTTCTTCAACCAACTGTTCGATCGTTCTGACCTCGCCTTTTCCGGTCTGCGAGTTTGCGTAACGAAAGAACAGATACGACGCGAACGGGACGCTATCGCGCAAACGCCCGCCGAGAATCTCGGAAACAGGCACGCCCCAACTCTGGCCCATAATGTCGAGACAAGCAAACTCGATCGCCGCCAGCATCTGCGTGCGATTGTTGTAGAGTGATGCTGTCGGATTGCAAATTAAGAATTTGAGCTCTTCGAGTCGTGCCGGATCGTGTCCTATTAAGTAGGTCTTCAGTGCATGAAAGGCAGCTTCCGCCGACTCACCGCCGCCACCCATTTCGCCGAGACCGATCAGACCTTCGTCGGTCTCCACTTCGACGATCGTTCTCACGAACCGTCCCCAGTGACAGCCATTCGCGTGACGCAACGGCGCCTCGATCGGAACAGTGACAGTGGTGGCCCTGAGATCGATGATCTTCATCCGTCGTTACCACTCGAGCGCTTTCGCCTGGTATTCAGCCAATGTCTTGGCTGGATGCTCGACGCCATTCGGCAGCGGCCGTTTCGAAAACGTTTGAAAGTAGAGCAAACACGCGTCGCGCCACCAGACGGCGTCGCGCTCCTGTATCGCGAGTTTCTGAGCGATTGCGTCGTGTCGCTCGCGGTCGATTGCTCCCGAGAGTTTGGCCCACGAGCTTCGCGTGGCTCTTACCCAATCGACACCGGCCTGATAGTTCACCGCCAGATCGTCCCAGAGCGTGCGGCCGGACTTCATCTTGTGGTTCCAGGCGACGTGATGAAACCAAAGCAGGAACTCTTCGGGACAGTGTCGTACGTCCGAGAATTGTCGCCGCACCGGCCCATGATATTGAGTGACGGTGTTGCTGCCGGTGCTGGTCCGATCAAATCCGATCCCGAATGCGTCAGCCTTGTGATAATAGACCGGGTTCCAGTCGTCACGTTTTTCCTTGTCCCACCACGGCGCTGGTCCGTAGTGATGACCTGCCCACATGATGTGATGAAGACCGAGCGGCGTCATGTATTTCACCGCGGCATCGTGCGACTGCGTCATGAATAACACGATGGTCGCAACGGCGTTGTGATCGCGCGTGAGCGTCATCTTTGTCCATTCCGACGCAACCTGCTCGGACGAAAGTCGCGGGTCCCAGGCCAAACGGCCAAAGGCATACCAGTTCGCTTGTAAGAGATGATGGCCGGTCCAATTGCGATCCGAGCCTGTATTGGCGACTCCGGCGATCCCCGTCAGACGTTGAAGTCGATACAGTGTGCCGTCGACGACCTTTGCGACTGTCGATCCTCGCCCGCGCGCGTACGTGTCGGCGTCAAGAAACTCGCGCCACATCGGCGCCAGAAACACAGCATGGTTCGCGAAGCCAAGATACTCCTGCGTGATCTGAAACTCGGGCATCAACTGCGTGCGCGGCATCGCGCCGAAGAGCGGATGAAACGGCTCGCGCGGCTGAAAATCAATGGGCCCATTCTTCACCTGCAGCAAAACGTTCGGCGCAAACTTCCCGTCGAACGGCTGAAGATTCTCGTAAGCGGCTCCGGCCCGGTCGTAACCGGGCTTCATGTCGTAAACAAACGCACGCCACATCACGATTCCGCCATGCGGCGCCAGCGCAGCGGCCAGCATGTTGGCGCCGTCGACGTGATTCCGGTTGTACGTTCGTGGACCAGGCTGGCCTTCGCTGTTTGCTTTGACAGTGAAGCCGCCGAAATCCGGAACCACTTTGTAGATCTCGTCGGCCTTCTGTTTCCACCACGCAATCACGGAACGGTCAAGCGGATCGGCCGTCGGCAGCTTGCCCAGCTCCATCGGCGCCGAGAAACGTGCAGAGAGATAGACGCGAATTCCGTAAGGACGAAAGACACCGGCAATCGCAGCCACCTTCTCGAGATACTTCGCCGTCAGGAACTCGGAACTGGCGTTGACGTTGTTCAGCACGGCGCCGTTGATGCCGATCGAAGCATTCGCTCGCGCATAGTCGCGCAGACGCGGATCGATCCGCGCGGGCAGTTCGTCCCAGTTCCAAAGCGACTTCCCGGCATAGCCTCGTTCGATACTGCCGTCGAGATTGTCCCAGTGATTGAGTAACCGCAGCTTCAACGCTGGTCGCTGATCGATTTGCAAACGAGCGATTGGCTGATCAGTTTGCACCAGACGCAAAAAGTGAAAGGTGCCGTAGAGCGCTCCCACATCCGTTGTCGACGCGATCACGATGACCTTCTTGACGGTGCGAATACGGAAGCCTTCCGGCCCGAGTCGCTTCAGATCAGCTTGCCAATTTAAGCTGCTAATGAACGTTGAAGTGTCGGGACATCCGATAATGACCGAGGGCTTGGCATCTTCAGTCTGTGTGAGTCCCGCAAGCTTCAGTTCATCACGAATCGCATCGAAAGTCGCGGATCGACCATGGACCGCGACAGACTTCGTTTGCATGCCGTCATAACGCAGCCACAGCCGGTACCCATCGTCCGCCCTGGCGTAGCCACAAAAAGGCACAAAAAGCACAAAAGAGATCAGGCACTTGAAAACTACTCTTTGCGCCTTTTGTGTTTCCGTCTTTTGTGCCTTTTCGTGGCTCACAGACCCTGCTTTTTAAGAAACTCTCGAATCGCTGCATAGCTCTGCAACAGTTCTTCACGATTGAAGCCGCCATGCTTGCGGCCACGTATGGTCACCAACCGATTGGGAACGCCGGCTTTGTCCAACGCCGCATGAAGTCGCACCGCATGCGCGTAAGGGGCAACGTCGTCAAGTTCGCCGTGGATGGTAATGATCGGCGGCACACCGGCACGCACGTAGTTCACAGGCGAAAGCTGTTTTGCCAGTTCTGGATTCGGAAAACTGCCAAACCACTCGCGCGCATAATTTCTCGCGTTTGGACCATCGAGCAGATCCGCAACGTCGCCGATCCCAAACCAGTTTACGATCGCTGCGACTTTCGGCTCAGGCGCCGTCGCCGAATTCCAGCGATCGTTTCCTTCGATCGGACACTGGCGATCGAAAACACTGTTCGCCGGCAACATGCCGGTCATTAGAGAAAGATGTCCGCCCGCCGACGTCCCCGTCAAAATGAACTTCGTCGGATCGAGCGAGTAGTCCTTCGCCCGATACGTCAACCATCGCAACGCGCACCGGCAGTCTTCCACCGCCGCTGGCGCCGGGGCCTGTCGCGCTGTTCGATATTCGACGTTGACGGCAGACCAACCCATCTCGAGGTACGGCAGCAGGAAGAGCACGTTGCGTTCTTTCTGCCCGTCGACCCAACCACCGCCATGAAAGAGAATCAACGTCGCCCTCGGACGGCTTCTATCTTTGGGAAGATACAGATCGAGTTTTAGCTCGAAGTTACTTGCCTTCGCGTAAGTAACGTTCGGCAGGATGTCGTAATCACCGGCAGCGTAATCGAGCCAGCGATCGGTATTGGTCTGCCCGTGCGCAGCCTCGCAAAAGAGGCCGCAAAGAATCACGAAAAGCGACAGCATCCTCGCACATTGAACTGTGCTTCTGTTTTTCTTTGCGGCCATACGTTCAGAAACTAAGACGCATTCCGAAGCGCCACTGTCGTTGTTGGTTGGGCCCGAACGTCTGCGTAATGTAACCGAATGTCGTGCTGTTCGCATTCGCGTCGGGTAGGTTAAAGTTAGCGTGGTTAAGTAAATTCAACGTCTCAGCGCGAAGTTGGAACTCGACTCTCTCTGACAAGCGGAACGTTCGATAGATCGTAGTGTCTATCTCGAAGAAATCCGGACCTCGAAGGTTGTTTCTTCCCCCGCTCCCGAAACGTGCCCCATTTTCTAATGCCCAGGCGCAGTTCGCAGTGCAGGTCGCTCCAAAAATCGCGGGACCGCCAAGCACTCTATTGTCAAACCACGCTCCGCTGCCGTCTGCACCGCGCTGCGCCGGCGTGCCGATGCCGCCTAAAATCGTGATCTCCGAGGCCACCTGGTTCGGTATCTGGCCACTGCCGCGAGCCAACAGGTTTGGAGCCGTATTCTGGACGACATAGAACGGCAGACCGCTCATAACACTCATCAGGCCACTAACCTGGAACCCGCCGAAGATCTTGCTTGCCCAACCATTATTAGCCCATCGCTGCCCCTTGCCAAAAGGCAGGTCATAGACCAGATAACTCTGGAGATTGTGCGTGCGGTCGTAACTGGCCGGACCACGGTTCCGTTGTTTCTCTGGCGTGAATCCGATTCGGGGACCTCCGTCGTTGTCGGCGAAGTTGATGGTTTTGGACCATGTGTATGCTACACCAAAAAGCGAACTGGCCCAGCGACGAGTAAGTTGTGTCTGCAAGCCGTCATAGGTCGTGTTTCCGTATGGTTGAATGCTCGCAATGTCCGCATTTATCCCAAACCCGATAAGTGGGCGGCCGGCATCCGCGGTTCCCGGAGCACTTGGGTTTATGTTGATGAACCCCATCTGGCCTACTGCACGCGTACCAACGTAACCAAGCTGAACTACGAACCTGGCCGGCAGTTGGCGTTCAATGAAAAAGTTGAACGAGTGGATTCGGTCCCGCTGCACCTCTTTCGGGAACGTTGTCGTTCCGGTGTTCGGCGGGAGCGGAATAGTCCCATCGCTCAGATCCGGTGGGGTGCTCGAGTTGATGAGCCCCTGACGCAGGGTCGTCACAGGAATGAACCCTGATGTCCCGCTGAGTCCGTTGAAATTGCGGGCGGGCATCGACCAGATGCTGACTATGGGAAATGCATTCCTTAGATCCTGGAATGGTCTTGGGTCGGAAGATTGGCCATAGCCGCCACGAAGCACGGTTTTGTCATCGAGGCGAAAGGCAATACCAACGCGCGGCAGGAACAAACCCGCTCCAACGGATGCACCACCATCAAATGGAACGTCGCCCAATCCGCCTGTGATTACTTGTCCGGTTGCCGGATCGAAACGGTTGATTCCGGAGTGGTCCTTCCTCGGAATCGGGAAGCGCTCCCAACGCAGACCGTAGGTCAGTGTTGTACGACGACCGATTTGCCAATGGTCGCGGGCGTAAAGACCGTATTGCTGCCACCACACTGAGTTGGGATTGCGAAGTTGATCCGCCTTGCCTGCACCGCTCGGCAGGCCGAGCAGGAAGTCTGCCCAGGCATTGAACGCGTTTGCGGCAGCGACCGTCGGGTTCGAGCCCGGCTGACCGCAGACGTTGTTTGTGGCGATTGCGTTGCACGCCTGCAACGCTGTCGCAGTGCCGTTGAACTGGAATGAGCCGCGCACTGTCTGAAACGCTGCACCCTGCGGTTGGAAATGGTTGATCTGCGGATTCAAATAGTCACCGCCAAAACGGAACGAATGTGCGCCTCTAATCCAGGA
>DASTOZ010000151.1:0-5450 GCA_035762365.1 Pyrinomonadaceae bacterium
TTGTGAAGCTGTTCAAGGACCAAACGCTGGCGGACCAGATCGGACAACGCGCCGCAGCGCGGGTCAGAAAAGAATTCGGCTGGGACACCGTCGCTGAGAGCTTTGGGGCCATTTGCGAGAAGGCAATTAACCACAAAAAGGCACAAAAAACTCAAAAGGCACAAGGACAAACAACAGAGGGCAGGCCAAAAGAAGGACTAGCCGAGGCAGGACAGGAACCTCAAGAGGCACAGGAACCTCAAGAGGCACAGGAACCTCAAGAGGCACAGGAACCTCAAGAGACACAGGAGCGACAAGTGGCTTCGCACTGATTTAGCTGTCTTGTGCCTTTTGTGATTTTTGTGCCTCTTGCGTCAAAAAAAGGAGAACGATAAACGAGTGAAACTGAGTGTCTTTGGTTTGGGTTACGTCGGCTGCGTTTCCGCCGCATGTTTTGCCGAAGAAGGCAATGAAGTGATTGGCGTCGACGTCAATCCAACCAAAGTTGAGATCATCAACGACGGCAAGAGCCCGATCGTCGAAGAAGGCATCAGCGAGTTGATAGCCAAGGTCGTCAAGACCGGCCGATTGACGGCGACGACCGACTCGGCTCGCGCGGTTCATGAATCGGATCTGTCGCTGGTCTGCGTCGGCACGCCGAGCAATCAGAACGGCAGCCTGCACCTGCGTCACGTCGAACAAGTTTGCCGCGAGATCGGCGCGGCGATGAAAACAAAAAGCTCGCGCCACATCGTCGTCATTCGCAGCACGATGCTGCCGGGGACAGTGCAGAACATAGTCGTGCCTGCCCTCGAAGAGACCTCGGGCAAAAAAGCTGTCACCGACTTCGGTATCTGCATCAATCCGGAGTTCCTGCGCGAAGGATCTTCTTTAAAAGACTTCTACTCGCCGCCGTTCACGCTGATCGGCGCGGACGACGAAGAGACCGTCGCCGCGGTGCGCAGTCTCTATGCGAAAATCAACGCGCCTGTCTACGTCACCTCGCTGAAGACGGCGGAGATGGTGAAGTACGTCTGCAACTGCTTTCACGCGCTGAAGGTGAGCTTCGCAAACGAGATCGGCAACCTATGCAAAGCGTTGCAGATCGACAGTCACGAAGTGATGCACGTGTTCTGCCAGGACACGAAGCTGAACCTTTCGCCGTACTACCTGAAACCCGGCTTTGCTTTCGGCGGTTCGTGCCTGCCGAAAGATCTGCGCGCGATCAACTACAAAGCAAAAGAGCTCGACGTCGAAATCCCGGTGCTTTCGTCGATCCTGCCAAGCAATCGGCTGCAGATTCAGCGCGCGGTTGACATGGTGGTCCAGACGGGCCACAAACGCGTCGGCGTTCTCGGTTTCAGCTTCAAAGCGGGCACTGACGATCTGCGCGAGTCGCCGATGGTGACGTTGATCGAAACGCTGATCGGCAAAGGGTTCGAGCTTGCGCTCTACGATCGCGACGTTTCGCTCGCGCGCCTCGTCGGCGCGAACAAGGAGTACATCGAGCGCGAGATACCACACATTTCGAAGCTGATGCGCGCGGGCGTCGACGGTGTGCTGAGCGATTCCGACGTGATCATCATCGGCAACCAGGCTGAAGAGTTTCGCGGCGTCGTGGAGCGGCTGCGAAAGGACCAAAAGCTCATCGATCTCGTTCATCTGTTTGATGGACGCACCTCCAGTGAGAATTACCAGGGCATCTGCTGGTGAAGAGTGATTCCCCAACTACACGCCTGCCGCTGCGAATAGGACTGCTGATCGATTCCTTCGTCCAGCGAAAATGGATCCATCAGGTTGTTAGCGAGATCCAGTCGTCGGGGTTTGCCGAGATTGCGGTTGTTATCAAGAACGAATCCGCGGCTTCGTCTCAGCCGGCGCCGCGACGACTGACGAGTTACTGGCGAAATCGGAAGTATCTCCTTTACGCGCTTTACGACAAGGTAGACCAGTTTCGCGTGAAGGTCAGTCCGGACGCCTTCGAGCCGACAGATTTGAAGCCTTTGCTAGAGGAGATTCCGGTGGTCGCGGTGACGCCGGAGATGAAGAAGTATTCCGACTGGTTTCCCGAAGACGCGCTGAAGCAGATACGCCAATTCAATCTCGACGTCGCCTTGTGTTTCGGGTTTCGCATCTTGAAAGGGGAGGCGCTGAAGATCGCTCGTCACGGCGTGTGGTCGTTTCACCACGGCGACAACCTGGTGAATCGCGGTGGACCGGCCGGGTTCTGGGAAGTGATGGACGGTTCGCCCGTAACCGGTTCGGTGCTACAGATTCTCACCGAGGATCTCGACAACGGTCGCGTGATTTATCGATCGTGGTCGCCGACCGCGGACCGTTTCTCCGTCAAAGCCAACCGCAACAACCTCTACTGGAAGTCTGCCGGGTTCGTCATTCGCAAACTGAAAGAGCTGGCGGACGGCGTGCCGATTGGTCCGCCACCGGAAAGCCAGTTCTACCAGCCGTATTCGAATCGTTTGTATCGCATGCCGACCAACCGCGAGATGTTACCGCGCTTGTCGCGACTCTGCACGAAGTATGTTGCGAGTAAGTTTCAGGCGGCGCTGAACAGCGACCAGTGGGCGCTGGCGTATCGCTTCCGCTCGGGACCATGCGATGCGAATAACACGTTGTACCGGTTCAAGAACCTGATCCCGCCGAAGGACCGCTTCTGGGCGGATCCGTTCGCGATTCAGTCCGGCGAGCATTACTACGTGTTTCTGGAAGAATACAGTTACGAGGTCGCGAAAGGGCACATTTCGGTGATCGAATTGGACCGCAAGGGGGTTGTGAGCGGGCCTCGCAAAGTGCTCGAGCGCGAGTATCACCTGTCGTATCCGTTCGTGTTCGAGTGGAACGGCAACTACTGGATGATTCCGGAGAGCGCTGCGAACAAGACCGTCGAGTTGTATCGGGCGAAGTCGTTTCCCTTCGTTTGGCAACTCGAGAAAGTGTTGATGACGGACGTGCGCGCGAAGGATGCTACGCTCGCGGAGATCGACGGCACGTGGTGGATGTTTGTCTCGATTGCAGAGCACAGCATTCCCGATGAGCTGTACCTGTTTTCAGCGCCCTCGCCGCTTGGACCATGGACGCCGCACCGGCGCAATCCGGTGAAGTCGGACGTGCGAGGGTCGCGTCCGGCGGGTGCGTTGTTCGAGTGGAATGGAGAGGTTTATCGGCCGGCGCAGGATTCGTCCGGACGATACGGTTATGCGATCTCGATCAACCGGCTCATGCAGCTCGATCACGAGCATTTTAGTGAGGAGCGGGTGTCGCAGATTCTTCCGAACTGGAGTGACGACCTGCTGGCGACGCACACGATCAGCATTACGGGCGATCTGACGGTCGTCGATTGTTTGAGAAAGCGGTCCCGGTGGCGTTGAAAAGACGGATTCTGAAGATCGCGCTGGTGGTGATCGTTGTGTGGACGATCGTGGCCGCCTTCGCTGCGCGATCTTTGATTGTGAGAGTGCCGCTCGAGTCGGCGGACGCGATCGTGGTGATGAGTGGATCGAGTGCGTATATGGAGCGCACGCAGAAGGCGGCGCAGTTGTATCGCGAGGGGCGCGCGCCGCGCGTGTTGTTGACCGACGATCACACGCGCGGCGGATGGGACAATGCGCAACAACGCAATCCGTTCTTTGTCGAGCGTGCGAAGGATGAATTGATCAAAGCCGGTGTTCCGCAGGACAGGATCGAGATCATTCCGGGCTTTGCTGCGAGCACGCGCGACGAAGCGATCATCCTGAAAGAACGTGTGACGGAAGAATGGCCCTACGAGCTTTCTGTAACTCGGCGCCAATATAAATCTGTGTTGGTCGTTACATCGGCGTACCATTCGCGGCGAGCGCTGGGAGTCTTACGTCAGACCTTCGAAGGCACGGATGTGAAACTCGGAATGGAACCGGCTCCGGACGATTCGCTCCATGCATCAAGTGTGTTCTGGTGGTTGCGACCGGAAGGCTGGCGCACCGTCGGCGGCGAGTACGGGAAACTGATCTACTATTACTTCAAGTATGACTGAGCAGTCACCTGAGAACCCGTTAGTCAGCGTCATCATTCCCGCCTACAACTCGGCCGAGTTCATGGGCGAGACGCTCGACTCCGTCTTTGCGCAAACGTACACGCGGTTCGAAGCGATCGTGATCAACGACGGCTCGTCCGACACGCCGGAACTGGAACAAGTGCTGCAACGATATTCGTCCCGCAACCTTCGCTACATCAAACAAGAGAACCAGGGCGCCGGCGCTGCACGCAACGCCGGGCTGCGCGCCGCCAGTGGAGAGTTGGTCGCGTTTCTCGACGCCGATGACGTCTGGCTGCCGATGTTTCTCGAAAAACTACTCGCGCTGATGAAACGCACCGAGGCGGATCTCGTGTATGCGGACGCGCTGCTTGTTGGCGACCCGCGTCTCGATGGTCTCACGTTCATGAAAGTGGAGCCCTCGACTGGCCCAGTCACGCCAGAGAGTCTGCTCGCGGTTACGTGTACGGTGCTGACCTCGACGGTGCTTGCGCTCAAAAAACCGATCCTCGACGTCGGACTCTTCGACGTTTCGATACGGCGTGGCCAGGATTTCGACCTTTGGCTCCGTTTAGCAAAAGCAGGAGTGCGAATGGCCTACACGCATGAAGTGCTGGCGCATCACCGGATCGTCGAGAGCGGGCTTTCCGGCGGCGCGATCAGCCAGCTCGAACGCACGCTGTCGGTTATCGAAACTGTGAAGGCGCGGATGCAGTTGACGAAGAGCGAACAAGAGGCATTGGAGATCAATCGATCGCGAACGCTGCGCGAACTCGCCACCGAACTCGGCAAGAAGAAACTGCTCGAGCGAGACTTTTCCGGCGCGCTCGAGTCTTTCAACGAGGCGCAAAAGATCCAACACGTTTGGAAAGTATTCTTCGTCTGTTTAGGCTTACGCGTCGCCCCCGGCATGCTCTGGCGGATCTACAATCGCCGCGAGATGGCCCCCGCCAAATCCGTGTAAACCTTTGGAATTTGTGTATTTTTGCACGTTTAGTTACCGTGGATGACAGCTCTTATGACTGAGGCGCGAATTCGACATCCGGCGAGTGAACGAGTCAAAGCGGTGCTGCGCAAGCTGCCGCTCCTTTATCCCGCCGGCAAGTGGATCTATCGACAGTTTCGGCGATCTGATCCGACCGTGCAGGAGCGGATTCTGAAAACGATCGGCAACAAGCCGTCAGTGTTTTTTGTCCAGGTCGGGTCGAACGACGGCGTGCACGGCGATCCGATTCACGACCTGATCGTCAGCCGGCAAACGTGGAGCGGGATCTTCGTCGAGCCAGTCAATTTTCTTTATCAGAAACTGCAAAAGAACTACGGAAACGCCGAGAGGTTTGTGTTCGAGAACGTCGCGATCGGCACTGAGAAGTGCAGGAAGAAGTTTTACTACGTTTCCGAGAAGGCTCGCGAAGAGCTGGATCTACCGTACTGGCACGACCAG
>DASTOZ010000152.1:0-5460 GCA_035762365.1 Pyrinomonadaceae bacterium
ATGCCGAGTGGATTGTCGGGTTTGGTAGTTGCGGCGATCTTCGCGGCGGCGATGTCGTCTTCGCTGAATTCTATCGCGGCGACGGTCGTCACCGATCTTTACAAACCATTCCGACCCTCGCGAGACGACAAGCACTACCTGAAAGTCTCGCACGTGCTGACACTGGTTTGGGGAGTGGTCCAGATCGGCGTGGCCCTGGCGGTACGCAATCAATCGGGATCGGCGTTGAGCCAGGCGCTGTCGATAGCTTCATTGATCAACGGTCCGATACTCGGCGTGTTCCTGGTCGGAACGCTGCTGCGACGAGTTAGTCAGCCGCCGGCTTTGATCGGCATGATCGTGAGTATCGTCTCGATGCTTTACATCTTCCTCGCGACGAAGATCGCATGGACGTGGTACGTGTTCATCGGGAGCCTGATCACGATCGTAGTCGCGTGGCTCGCGAGTTTCGCTTTCAGTCCGGCGCCGGCGTCGGTGCAGGCAGAAGAAACGATTTGAGGAAAAAGAGTTTCATGCACAATAGATTTCACCGGTGTCTTTCCGTGGTGCTGTTGCTGACGTTGCTGGCGTTTCCTGCGTTGCCGGCCAACGAGGCGCCGAAGGTTGCACCGTTCAAGCGCGATCCAAGCTCGGCGGCGTTGAAGTGGGCCAACGAAGAGCTGCGGAAGATGTCGCTGGAAGATAAGGTGGGCCAACTGATCTCGGTCGGCGTCAATGCGACGTTCCTGAATCAGGACTCCGAAGCTTATCGCACGCTGAAACGTCACGTCGAAGAGAACAAGATCGGCGGCATCATTCTTTTTCGCGGACCGGTTTATGAGTCGGTGATACTGATGAACCGCATGCAGCAACTCGCACGGTATCCGTTACTGGTCTCAGCGGACCTCGAAGCCGGCGCCGGCATGCGTTTCGACGACACAGTTAACTTTCCGTGGAACATGGCCGTTGCCGCCACGGGCAATCCGGACTTCGCGCGTAAACAAGGCGAGATAACCGCTCGTGAAGCGCGGGCGCTCGGCGTTCAGCAGATCTTCGCGCCGGTCGTCGACGTGAATAACAACGCCGCGAATCCGGTGATCAATGTTCGCTCTTACGGCGAAGACCCGGCTGACGTCGCGCGTTTCGCGGCAGCGTTCACCGAAGGCGCACAATCCGCTGGCGCGATCGCGACTGCGAAACACTTTCCCGGTCACGGCGACACTGCGGTCGATTCGCATCGCGGCTTGCCCGAGATAAACGTCACGCGCGATCGATTGAACTCGGTCGAATTCGTTCCGTTCCAGGCGACGGTCAATGCGGGTGTCGGATCGGTGATGGTCGGACACATCGCGCTGCCGCAGATCGATTCCACCTCGATCAAGCCGCTACCGCGGGGTATAAAGCCCAAGCCGATCGACACGGACGAAGCCGGCGAGATCATCGACGACAAAGCCACCATGCCCGCGACGATGTCTCCGATCATGGGCCGCATTTTGCGAAACGATCTGAAGTTTTCAGGAATGATTGTCACCGACGCGTTGAGCATGAGCGGACTGACGATCTATTTCACTCCGGAAGAGTCGGCGGTGCGCGCTCTTGAAGCCGGCGCGGACATGCTGCTCAAGCCCGCGGACGTCGATGCGACTTTCCGCGGCGTTCGTGAAGCGGTGAAGAGCGGACGCATCACCGAGCAACGGATCGAGGACTCGGTGCGCAAGCTGCTCGCGTGGAAATACGATCTGGGCCTGGTAGAACAACGAATTACGCCAGTCGATATGATCGATCGCGTCGTTGGCAGTCCCGACGTGAACAAGCTCGCCGGCGAGATTGCGGAACGCGCAGTCACACTGGTGCGTGACGAAGACAAGCTGTTGCCGCTGAAGAACCTGAAACCCGATGCGCGCATTTTTAACCTCGCCATCACGAACGGCGACGATCGCAACTGGATCTCAAATCCGTTCGTCGGCAAGTTGAATCGTGGCGGGTTGAAGGTCGAGACGATCGTGCTCGACGATCGGTCCAGCGACCAGGAGGTGCAGAAAGCAATCGAGCGCGCGAAGTCATCAGACGTTGTGTTCGCTTCGATGTATGGTCGCGTGCGATCCGGACAGGCGTCGAGCGTCGGCCTGCCAAATGCCGGTTCGCGCGCGTTGAACGCGGTGATCGACGCGAAGCTGCCCGTCATCGGGATCAGTTTTGGCAATCCATACCTGCTGCAAAACTATCCCGGCTTGCGCACGTACATCGTCGCGTACGGCGATATGCCGAGCTTGCAGCACGCGGTCGCCCGCGCGTTGCTCGGCGAGATTGGCATCGTAGGCAAGCTGCCGATCTCGTTGCCGGGTCTGTATCCGCGCGGGACCGGAATCCAGTTGAAGGCGGCCAAATAGAGTAATCTTCGCAAACGTATGCTTCGCTTAACACGGATCGTTTTGATTCTCGCGCTCGTTGCGCAGCCGATCGCGGCGCAACTGCCGGTCGCGAAACCGGAATCAGTTTCGGTTTCGGCATCGAGTCTCGCGGCGATGGACTCAGTCATCGCCGACGAGATCGCCAAAGGTCGTCTGCCCGGCGCCGTCGTCTTCGCCGGACGCAAGGGCCGGCTCGTTTGGCAGAAGACTTACGGCTCGCGCGCAGTCGATCCGGCGCGTGAACCGATGACTCCCGACACGATGTTCGACGTCGCGAGTCTTACCAAAGTCGTCGCCACCGCGACGAGCATCATGATCCTCGTCGAGCGCGGCAAGCTGCGTTTGAACGATCCCGTTTCACTTCACATTCCGGAATTGAAAGGCGACGGACGCGAGCGAGTCACGATCGAGCAACTGCTGACACACGTGTCCGGTTACGCTCCCGACTTCGATCTGCGCGAACGTTGGTCCGGCCACGATGAAGCGTTCAAGCGGCTGGTCGCCGAACCGCTGCGCAATCCACCCGGCACACGCTTCACTTACAGCGACATCGGTTTCATAGCGTTGGGTGAAGTCGTCGGCCGCGTGAGCGGGATGCCGCTCGATCAGTTTGCGAAGAAGAACATTTTCGAGCCGTTGAAGATGCGCGACACGGGCTTCCGTCCCGCGGCGAATTTGCAGACGCGGATCGCGCCGACAGAAAAACGTCGCGGGCAGCTCAACTATCTCGGCGACTCCGCTGCGAACGTCGGCGCCGAAGGTGACGTGTGGTTGCGCGGGCAGGTCCACGATCCCACTTCGTATCGCATGGACGGTGTCGCCGGACACGCGGGGCTCTTTTCAACCGCAAACGATCTGGCGATCTACTGTCAGATGATCCTGAACGGCGGCGAGTACGGCGGCGTGCGCATTCTTTCGCCGCTGACCGTCGCCGAGATGACGCGCCCGCGAATCATCAACAGCACCGGCGGCACGCGCGGTCTCGGATGGGACATCAACACCAGCTTCTCGAGCAATCGCGGCGAGCTCTTTCCGCTCGGTTCGTTTGGTCATACTGGTTTCACCGGCACGTCGATCTGGATCGATCCTGCGAGCGAGATGTTTGTCGTGTTTTTGAGCAATCGCGTGCATCCCGATGGGAAGGGCGACGTTGGACCATTGCGCGGGCGCGTCGCGTCGATCGTCGCCGGTTCGGTAACTGACACGACAGACTTAACGCGCGCACGCGAGCAGGCGACGAATTATTACTCGGAGACAATTAAGAGCCTGCAACAGTTTGCTTCACGTTTCGACTCGTCTGCGACGTCGGCCAAGGTGTTGACCGGCATCGACGTGCTCGAACGCGACGGTTTCAAACAGCTTGCCGGACTGCGCATCGGTCTGGTCACAAATCACACGGGCCGCAATCGTGAAGGTCGCCAGACCATCGATGTGCTTAATAAAGCTCCCGGCGTCCGGCTCGTCGCGCTGTTTTCTCCCGAACATGGCATTCGCGGCCTGGACGACGTCGAGAACATTTCCGATTCGAAAGACGAAGCTACCGGGTTGCCGATCTATTCGCTCTACCGCGAAAAGGAACGGCGGCCCAAACCTGAACAACTGAAGGATCTCGATGCGCTGGTCTATGACATCCAGGATGTCGGCGCCCGCTTCTATACCTACATCTCGACGCTCGGTTACGTCATGGAAGAAGCGGCGAAGATAAAACTTCCGGTGTTCGTGCTCGACCGTCCTAATCCGATCGGCGGCATTGACGTCGAGGGCCCGATCGCCGACAGCGACAAACTTTCGTTCACCTCCTATCACACGATCCCGACGCGTCACGGACTCACGATCGGCGAGTTGGCCCAACTGTTCAATCGCCAGCGCAAGATCGGCGCGGATGTGCGCGTGATCAAGATGGATGGCTGGCGTCGATCGATGTGGTTCGATGAAACGAACCTCACGTGGATCAATCCGTCGCCTAACATGCGCAGTTTGACGGAAGCAACGCTCTATCCCGGTGTTGGTCTACTCGAAACGACGAACGTTTCCGTGGGACGCGGCACCGACACGCCGTTTGAGATCGTCGGCGCGCCGTGGATTCAAGGCGACAAGCTGGCGGACGCGTTGAACCAACGATCGATTCCCGGTGTTCGCTTCGTGCCGCTGCGTTTCACGCCGAAGTCTTCTGTGTTCAAGGACGAACAGTGCGGCGGCGTCAACATCATCATCACGGACCGGGGCGCATTTCGTCCGTTGTTGACAGGCATCGAGATGGCCCTGGCGCTGCGAAAGCTTTATCCGAACGATTGGAAGGTGGATCGCTATCTGCGACTGCTCGTCAATGCCGAAACGCTCGAGCGGATCAAACGTGGTGAGGCGGCGCGAGACATCGTGAACTCATGGAACAACTCGTTGCAGGAATTTCGACGCGCGCGCGCCGATGTTTTGCTCTACAACTAATCCGCGAAATATAGAAACCGGCTCTTCACCAAACACTCCTCGTACTCTTCAGCTGCGGTTGAGTCGATCGTGATCCCGCCGCCGACGCTGCACGTCGCGACATTTGTTTCAGTATCAAGCACGACGGTGCGAATCGCGACGTTGAACGTGCAATCGCCGTTTGGCCGCAACAGGCCAATGGTTCCGGTGTAAGCGCCCCGGGGGAAGCGTTCGAGCTCGCGAATGATCTCCATCGTGCGAATCTTTGGCGCACCGGTTACCGACCCGCACGGAAACAACGCGCCCATCAACTCCGCCAAACTTGTGCCTTCGCGAAGCGTCGCTTCGACAGTCGACGTCATCTGCCACACAGTCTCAAACCCTTCGAGATCGAAAAGCGAAGACACGCGAACGGCGCCCGCGACCGACACCTTTCCGAGATCGTTACGCAGCAGATCGACGATCATCACGTTCTCGGCGCGGTTCTTGATCGAGTTTCGCAGCCATTGCGCTAACCGTGCGTCCTCGTCAGCCGTGCGCCCGCGTTGCACGGTCCCTTTCATCGGCCTCGTCACAACGTGATCGCCGCGTCGTTCGAAGAACAGTTCGGGTGATAGAGAGAGAATTTTGTAGCGACCAAGATCGA
>DASTOZ010000153.1:0-6128 GCA_035762365.1 Pyrinomonadaceae bacterium
GTGTGGCCTTATTTTGGGGGCACGAAAAGAGGCGAGTAGTTTTACCACTCGCCTCTTTTCGTTTTTTGATCCATCAGCACCTTGTCTGTTATTTCTGTAGTCTATACACTCACCACGACCCTCATTCACGGCCGCTTGATAGAGTGGAATGCCTGATCCCATCACAACTTCACTGATCTCAAGGCAAGCATCGAGAAGCTGGCTCAGCAAGATTCGGATCAGCCGGAGCCATTGATTCATTCCCTTTCCAACAAGGCCGTGGTTCTGGGCGCGCAGGAAGATTGGGACTCGGCACTTTCGCTTTACGAACAGTCTATCGGGGCTTGGGCTTTCTGTTTCGAGGAATTGAAGATGTACTGGATAATGCCTGCCTTGCTGAACGCCTACGTGAGTAGATTATCTACGCTCATTATTTTGGAGCAGTGGCAACGGGTCGCCAGGGATGTTGCACGGTTCGTTGAACTATACAAGACTTTTGTCGATAACGACGCCATAGAGCACGGCTGGAAGACCGCGGCAAGTGAAAAGTTCGTGGAAATGATTAATCTTGTCTCGGCTTTACCGGTCGATAAGCGCGACTTGCTGTACGCCGAACTGGGCGATGCGACTGAAACCATTCGTGCTCTGGCGCCGGACGAGGAAAAGAAATAAATCGAGGGTCGAGGCCGATTCTTTTGGAACCTAAGGCGATTCATAGAGTGTCAGTGCTATAAACCGCCGCCGAGGCTGCGAAAACTCTCTCCCAACAAATCCTTCTAAGGAGACACACAAATGTTCCCCAAGCGCGTCGTCCTGTTGTGCGCCCTCGTTCTGTTCTGCACTTCATCCGCTCTGGCCCAACGACCGGGACCGCAGTTCTGGCGCAATGGCGACTGCGAACCGTTCGAGCCGCGCAACAGACTTGAAACGTTGGACAGGATACAGGGTGCAGTGATTATTAAGGGGTTTACCCGAATCACCACCGTCGACGTCCGCGGCGTGCGAATCGATGCGGTTGAGATGCGCGCCATTACAGACATTTCGCGTCTCGCGGGATATTCTCCCGCTAAAGGAGCAGTCGTGTCATTGCGAGAGGCTCAGCCGATCGGCGACAACCGCGAACGGACGATCGAAAGTCGCGCATTTATCGATTACGCGGAACTCGACGGGCTGCTGAATGCTATCGACGTCATGTCTCGCGTCGACGAGACTGCAACGAAGCTCGTGGGCTTTGAAGCGCGGTATCGAACTTACGGAGATCTCGAGATTGCAGTGTTTCGTCAAACGCGCAGTGGCAACGCCGTCACGTTGAGCACAGGTATTTGCGAACGCGTCACCGCAGCGTTATCGCTCGACGATCTCGCGAAAGTGAAAGCGATGATCCAGGAAGCAAAGACACGTTTGGACGAACTCGGTCGTTAATCGATTACGCGGATTCTCGTTTCCGAACCGTTGGTGCGAATCTCCGGGACGTACATCGCATGGCCCAACACGGGCAGCGCATGAAACGCTCCGGGAGCTTCAGCCCGCAACTCGTAACTGAGCTGCCACACACCCTGCGGCAGTCGATCGATGAACATCGCGACCTTGCGATCGCGCAGCTCCTGGTAAACCCAGCGCGAGCGTCCGGTAAAGTCGTTCTTCGGATCGAAGTCCATCAGCGCCGCGTTCTTCTCGTTCAAAGCACCTGACTTCAGTTCGCGAATGTAAAGACTCTGACCGCTGCGAACCTGAACGGCTTCGAGCCCCGCCGGTTTCAGATCTTCAAACAGCAGGTACTCGTAGTTGTTCTTTGCCTCCACCGTCAGCACCACTTCGACACGCTCGCCGCTCTTCACCGTTTCGCCGTCGTTCAACGGCACGCGTTCCGAAACGATTCCCTTCAACAACGTCGGATGATTCACCAGTTTGAAGTACTGGCGCCGCACGAAGATTTCGTTACCCGCTGGTTTCAACGGTTCTTCGAGACTGAAGAACTCCGCCTCGGCGGAAAAGTAGAGCGGGCCAGCGCCATTCTTTCGCACGATCGAGACTTCGTTCTGTCCATCGCGAATCAATTCACGAGGAATCGCGAACCTTGTCGGCGCGCTCAGTGCTTGCTCCGCCGTAACCTGCCGCGTCGCCACGGACGAACCGTTAACGAGCAACTGGTAACTGACCGCTGGTTGTAATTCGCCACTCGTGCGCAGGTAGTCGTTGAGCGTCAACACGACGATCGCCGTGTCGCGCGTGTTGCTCCATTGCGCACCGCGCCGGTTTTTCACGAGCCAGTTCGTTACCGGCTCAACAAGCGTGTTCTTCGGATCGATCGCGAGCAGCGCGCGCAAGGCAAACGACGTGGCTTCGACTCCGCCTTCCGACCAGCGCCAGTAGATGCCGTCTTCGCCCCAATGCGCGGTCGCAATCACGGAAGGATCCTTCGACTGCGCGCCGCGTTGGACGATCGACGCGTCCGGACGCGAGTCGATTTTCACTCCGTTTTCGAGATTCTCGATCAGCGTCTTTGCCTGCGCGGTGTATCCGTAGTTGTGTGCTGCCAGTGCCAGCAGCGCGCGCGTGTAAGCATTCAACTTCTCGCGGTTGTTCCAGATGTTTGTAAACGCTGTCTGCTGGAACTTCGCGACTTCCTCCCGCTTTACTGCTGCGTGATAGACGGAGAGCGCATGCAGCATCCACGCCTGCGCGTCGTAACTGCTCTCCTCCTCGACCAGTTCCTTGTCGAGATAGGCAACGGCGCGTGAGAGTGCGTTCGAACTCACATTGACTCCGGCCTGATGTGCGAGAACCATTCCCCAAACGACATACGCGGTCATGAAGCGATCGCTGTCGCCGTCTTTCCACCAACCCCAACCACCGTCGGCATGTTGGAAGTCGTTGAGTCGCGCGATGCCGGCTTCCGTGACTTGCTCCAGCTCGCGCAGATCGCGGCGCGCGTTCGTATGCGTGGCTGCGGCGCTTGCCGGTTCGATGCCGCCGAAGATCTTGTTCATCGCCGCTTCCGGACGCAGGCCGAGATCGCGAAGCGTCTTCGCCGTGATCACCGCCGGCAGGAAACGGCTCATGGTCTGCTCAGTGCAGCCGTACGGATATTCGATCAGGTACGGCAAAGCATCGAGCATCGTCGTCGCCATGCTCGGAGCGACCTGGACGGTGAGCGAAGTCGATTCGCCGCGACGTTCTTTCGGAATGTCGAGCTTGATCGAGACGCTGTCGCCGCGCATCTTTCCGGATCGCGAAATAAACTTCTCGATGCCGTGTTCGAAGATCGGAAACGTCTTCTCCATCGCATCGGCATACTTCGCGCCGCGTGCCTCCACCTTGAGTTTGGCTTCGCTCGCGTGCGTCACGACGACCTGCCAGTCGACGCGCTGCTCGCCGTTCGGTTGAACCCGGACCGGTTTGTCGTTCGCTGGTTGAAGAGTCAGGCCGTCGGCCTTCAATGCTGGTGAAACAAGCATCGGCTCATCGGTGTTGTTATTGACGACTGCGGAGACGGTCACTTGATCGCCGACGACGAAGAAGCGCGGCGCCTGTAAGCGGACGATGAGCGGCTGTTTCGTTCGCGTGGAAGAACTGCCGATACCGAACTGGTTTCCAGTGGTGACTGCACGTGCTGTCGCCGACCACGTGGTCAACGAATCCGGATACTTGACCTTCACAGTCGCGGTCCCGTCAGCGTCGGTCTTGACGTCCGGTAGCCAGAGGATGGTCGAACGAAAGTCGTTGCGAACCTGGACTGCGGGCTCCTGCGGCGGCGGTGGCGCTTCAGCACGGAACTCCTCCTTGCTCACGGATCTCAAGATATCAGCGTCCTTGCCCGCCCAGGCCGCTTTCGGCGCCTGTGCGGCCCCGCCGAGCGACATGTAGTTAGCGGTAATGCCCGATCTGCCACCGCTATAACTGATCTGTTGGTCCCCGCCGCGCCTCGCCATCTGCACGAGATCGAGGTTTTTTGCTCCCACTTCATTCCGGTCAAGCAAACGTCCATCAACTTCCGTTAATTTCGCGTATCGCTTTTGATTCAGCGAGTTGGTTGTGACGACTCCGTTTCCTCGTTTGCTGCCGTAGTAAAACTGGCGCGGATCGCCGGCGTAGTCTTGCTGAATGTATTTCACCGACTCGTCCACGAGGCCCAACGCGATCTCCGCCGACACCGGACGGCCATTCGCGTCCTTCGCGTTAACAAACAATGTCCCTTCTTCACGCGGCTGATACTGTTCGCGATCGGGTTTCACGTTAACCGCGAGAAACTGATCGACCGGCGGCACGATCACTTGTTTCATGTCGAAAAATGCTTCGGCGTCGGCCGACATGAACGCACTAAGGAAAATGTTTGGCACGTGTTTCTCCTCGATCGGAAGCTCGATCAACTTCGCCGTGCCGGTGACGTGGATCAGCTTGTAACTGAACAGGTCTTCCGCTGCGACGCTGAACAAGACGTAACGATCACTGGTCGGTACAGAGATCATCACCGGCGCGGTTTGGCCCACGCGAAAAGTATCTTTGTCCACGACGATCTCGAGCCCGCCGCGGCGATAACCCAGATCGGTCGTCGCATTTGTCGCGACAAACACGTACGTCTCAGCCTGAATTGGCGGCAGGAACCGATCGCGTGTTGAATCGACTCCCTGACCGCTCTCCCACGCAATGCGGTAATAGCCCTCGCGAGTCGGCGTGAAGTTAAGTCGGGCTTCACCTTCGACGTCGGTTTTCAGCGTGGTCGTCAGAATGTCTTCATGTTGATAACCGCGAAACTTTAGTTGCCACTGGCCCTGCTGTGTTTGCGGTGGAAAGGCGCCGGCGCGCTGCAAGCGGCGCAGCTCCTCGCCCTGAACTTCACGGCCGCGCGGGTCGACCCAGATCTCCCACCAGTAATCACGAGTGACTTTCACCTTCCCTTCTGTTTGCACCGGCTGCTCGTTCGCGTCGATTGCTTTTACGTCGACAGTAACTTTGTCTTGCGGGCGATAGATGTTTCGTTCAGGGCGAGGATAGACGTAGTAACGCTGCCGCGTGACACGCACGGAGTCAGTCGCAACGATCTCACGTCGCGATGAATCGACAACGCGCGCCTCGATACGAAATTCGAAGTCCTGATTGTAGTTTTCGCGTGGTGAATCGAACGTCAACCGTGCTTTGCCGGTCGAATCGGTCTTGATTGTCTCGCGTTTTATGACCTGTCCGCGGTAGCCGTAATAGCCGCGCACTTGTCGCTCCAGATCATCGTAGTACCACGGGTAATCACGCCGCGGGAACCAGTAGTGATAGAAAGGAGTCTGATAAACGACCACCTCGACCGATGCATTGCTGACTGGACCACCAAAATAGTAGTCGGCCTGAACGTCGACCTCGACTTTCTCGCCGACTCGAAACGCCTTCTTCTTTCCGTCCTGCTCGGGCGTCCGTACCGCAACTTTGAATTCCGGCAGCTTGTACTCCTCGAGCCTGAAGAGTGCCGCGGAACCGATGTGATGACTCCTGTTGGCATCCCAGAACCGGATCTGGTATTGGCCCAACGGCAACTGCTCACCTAACTCGAGCGATCCCCAGGCACTGCCAAACGAGTTGAGCGTCGCCGTGCCTTCGGTGACTTTCGTTCCGCGCGGATCGGCGATCTGGTATGCGATCACCTGGTTTGCCGGAGTCGAATAGACGCCGTTTGCAGATTGGCGCGCGATGATTTTCCATTGCATCGTCTCTTTGGGACGATAAGCAGGTCGATCGGTAAACGCGTAGATGCGCCAGTCCTGCGAAGAGGACCTGCTGTAACTGTGGCCCGACGCAAAGGCCTGTCGTTCATTGCCGGACGCGGTCACGAACAGGTTGTGCGATGAAGTGAACATGCCGAGTGAGAATTGGGCCAGGCCGTCGGAGTTGGTCGTTCGCCGGTAACGACGCCAACGCCAGGTATTGCCAGCGTAGTAGTTTTCCCACAACGTGACATTCGCGTTCGCGATCGGAGCGCTCGTCACAGCGTTCGCGAAATAGACCAACGCCTGACTGCCTGCCGACTTTAGCAACACTGTCGCATCAGACACGAGCAACAGCTCGCGCGCTGAAACCCCGGCGGAATCCGTCGTCCCTTCGATCAGGTAAGCTCCCATCGGCAACTTTCCGTCGACGCGCGATGGCTCGTTGACGGGCTTGTA
>DASTOZ010000154.1:0-8063 GCA_035762365.1 Pyrinomonadaceae bacterium
AAGGCTGTTTTTCCAGGTCTTCCAGCATAGCGCTCAACCGATGAGCATCACCACGCTGGAGGAGGGCCGGTATCTCGACGTGAATCCAAGCTTTCTTTCGTTGCTTGGCTACGAGCGTCATCAGGTAATCGGTCACAGTTCGCTCGAGCTGGGCATCTGGGAGAACAGTGCTCAACGCACCGAACTCGTGAGGAGACTTAAAACGGAAGGTCTCGTCCGCAATTTCCAAACTGCTTTGCGCGGCGCAACGAACCAGACACTGATCTGGCTTTCGTCCGCTGATCTGATCGAGATCGATGGCGAGCAGTGCATCCTCGTCATTTCAGACGACATCACGGAACAACGCCGTTCCGAACAACAACTGCGGGACGTGAGTGCTCGTTTGATTCGTGCGCAGGAAGAGGAACGCAATCGCATCGCTCGCGAGTTGCACGACGGTCTGAATCAGAAGCTCGCTTTGTTGTGCGTCGATCTGCAGGAACTTGGACAAACGCATCGAGACCTCGAAATCTCGCGACAACTCAGCGCGTTCTCGTTGCGCCTTCAGGACGTGTCCGCGGATGTTCACGGGTTGTCGCACCGTCTGCATCCGTCGAAGTTGGATTACCTCGGCTTATTGCCGGCGGTCAAAAGCCTGTGTCATGAGCTGTCTGGTCGTCGCGGATTGCAGATCGAGTTCATCACGAACGAGGACGCACTGGAGTTTGAAACACTCGACAAGGAGCTTGCGTTGTGCGCGTATCGCGTCGTGCAGGAGGCGTTGAGTAACGTGATCAAACACTCCGGCGCCGTTACCGCGCGAGTGCAGGTGCGTTGTCGCAAGCACATGCTTTACCTGCTCGTCACCGATTCAGGTAGAGGTTTCCGGCTCGACGTGGCGAAGCACAAGGGCCGGCTGGGTTTGATCAGCATGGAAGAGCGCCTGCGGCTCGCGAACGGCAAACTGATTATTCGATCGCGCCCGAACAGGGGCACGCAGATCGAAGCTCGGATTCCCCTCCCGAATTGAGAGTTGGTAGCGATACCGGTTCGACTCCCGACACCCGGGTCCACTGTTAATTCTGCCAGTTGTTGCCAGCGCAGATCGCCAATACGGTGGACTCACAAACGGGGGATGCGTTGAGCAGGATTCGTGTATTGGTGGCAGAGGACCACGCCGGGGTCAGGACCAGCGTGGTCCGTCTACTGTCGAAAAATTGCGACGTCGTCGGCACAGTGAATGACGGTCGCGCGCTGCTGGACGCGACAGAAACGATGCAACCCGATGTTCTGGTTGTGGATCTTTCGCTGCCTGTCATCAGCGGCATCGAAGCCGCCTGCATCCTGAAGAAGACCCGCCCCTCCAAGATCGTTTTCATCACCGTCCACAACGACCCCGACTTCGTCAGGGCAGCACGTGAGGCTGGAGCACTCGGCTACGTGCTGAAACAGCAGATGAGCACCGACCTTCAGGAGGCGGTCGAGAAGGCTTACGCGGGCGAGTTGTTTACGTCAGCTTCGGTCCGTGATCTTTACGATCAGGAAGACCGCTACTCAATGTGAGGGAGGAACAGGGACATGAAATTAAAGCTCGTGCAGGTGCTCGTTCTCGCGATCGCGTTGCTTGCCTGGATACCGGCGCCGGCACAGACACAAAAGCTCACTTCGTTGACCGCTAGCGCGAAAGGCGAGGGCACGATCACCGTTACGAATCCGGGTGTCGAGGAACGAAAACGGCCTCTTTACTCGGTCGTCGTGACCTTGAGACAGAACGGCGATGCGGAGATTGTCGTCATCACTGACATGCAGTTGGTTGCCCGCGGTCGCTGGACGAAACCGGCGGATCTCAGTCAGGGAATCGCGTTGAAGATCACGGGCGGAACGGTCGCGAATAACGCGAAAGGCAGCGGCAAGCTATACCTGCGGCCGGACGGTAAGACGATCGACAAGCTCAACTTCGACGCAACGAGCACGGCCCGCAGCAAAGTGACCGTGAGTTTCGTCGCGGAGAAGGAGAATACGAACTAAGAGACATGGCCCAAGCGTCAACAGGAGCTTTTGTCATGAGCCAGAAGCCGCCGGCCAGGGACATGGTCTGGATCCCGGGCGGGACCTTCATGATGGGGTCGAACGATCACTATCCGGAAGAAGCGCCGGCGCATGCTGTCACCGTAGACGGTTTCTGGATGGACCAGTACACGGTTACGAACGCACAGTTCTCGCGGTTTGTCGAGGAGAC
Source organism: Pyrinomonadaceae bacterium (assembly GCA_035762365.1). GTDB lineage: Bacteria > Acidobacteriota > Blastocatellia > Pyrinomonadales > Pyrinomonadaceae > PSRF01. Next base: position 2,219 of record DASTOZ010000154.1, read on the forward strand.
GAACTATGTGACGTCGGCTGAACGAGCGGCGAATCCGGAGGACTATCGAGGCGCGCAGCCGGAGCGGCTCGTGCCGTCGTCTGTTGTGTTCCGCAGGCCGGGATACAGAGTTAGTCTTCAGGATGCTTACCAGTGGTGGACGTACGTGCCGGGCGCAAACTGGCGTCATCCGCTTGGACCGGGCTCGTCGTTGAAGGGTCTTGCGAAGCATCCCGTGGTCCATGTCGCTTTCGAAGATGCCTGTGCGTATGCGACGTGGGCGGGAAAGGGCTTGCCGACGGAAGCTGAGTGGGAGTTTGCCGCTCGTGGCGGGCTGGAAGGCGCGGTGTTTGTTTGGGGAGATGAGTTCGAACCCGACGGTCGGATACTCGCGAACACGTGGCAGGGCGATTTTCCGAACGAGAACCTGTTGACTGACGGCTATGAATGGACCGCGCCGGTCGGATCGTTTCCGCCGAATGGGTACGGCCTTTACGACATGGCCGGGAATGTTTGGCAGTGGACCATCGACTGGTATCAGCAACACAGCGAGATCGAACAGACTTGTTGCGCGATGGTCAACCCTCGCGGCGGAAAACCGGAGAATAGTTACGACCCGCGGACACCCAACATAAAGGTCCCTCGAAGAGTGATGAAAGGCGGCTCGTACCTTTGCGCGCCGAATTATTGTCAGCGTTATCGCCCTGCTGCACGAATGGCCCAGGCGGTCGATGCTTCCACCAGCGACCTGGGTTTTCGTTGCATCGTTAGAAAGCAAGAAAGAACGGATCCAGATCGCGTATGAACCGCAGGGCACTCTTAACTATCGCATTACTCATCTCGATATTTTCGACTGTCGCGGCGCAGGACGAGCGCTGGTTAACTGACGGACTACACGCGGCAAAGATCCGCCTCAGACTTTCTGACCAACAGGCAAAGGATCTAAGACCAGTGATCGAAAAGCGCATCCGCACCTTGCGCAAACTCAACAACCCATCCGGCGCCGACGCTTTGTGGGAAGACCTTCGTAAGAGTCGCCGCGATTTCGAAACCGGGTTGAAGCGCCATTTGACTGCCGCGCAACTGAAACTCGTTCCCGACTTACAGGCAGAACTCGAAAACGAAGCACTGACGCGACTGAGTCAACAACAGATCGATCTGATCTCCAAACGTTTGAACCTGAATGCGGATCAAGCTGCCAGGGTTCGCCCCGTTCTGGACCAGGACTTCAGCCAAAAAGTCGCGCTCCTGCGCCGATACCGTGCTGACAGGGGCGATCGCGAGTTGTTCAATAAAGGATTGGCCTTTATCAACGAAGACACGGAGACAGAACTCAAACAGATCCTCGACGACAAGCAGATCGCCGAGTTTCGGCAGTTAACTGGTCAATCAAAAGAACGCACTCCGTGGCTCTGGGGCGCTGTCCCAGCGATGGACGACAGCGGCAACTCGGGCTCGATCGAAAGCGCCTCGAAGACCAAACCGAAGCGCGGCGAGTTTGTCCTCGCGCCGATTCCCATAATCAATCCGACTCTGGAAAACGGTCTCGCACTCGGCGTCGGCTATCTCTACCACCTCGACAAAGACGATCTTAAGTCACCGCCTTCGATCACCGGCATCGGCGCGTTTCGCACGAGCAATGGCAGCCGTGGCGCGGTGTTGGCCCAGAAGTTTGTGCTGCAACAAAACAAGTACCGGCTGCTGATGGCGGTCGGTCGTGCCGATATTCATTTCAACTTCTTCGGTATCGGCGCGAGTGCGGGAAATGCCGGACGATTCGTTCCGGTTGAGGTCGAAGGCCGGGGCCTGTTGCTCGACGCATCGATGCGCGTGTTTGGCCGTTACTGGTTCGCAGGCCTTCGTTACTACGGCATGCGATCGACGATCAACATCGATCGCGAAAACGTTACGCCTCCGGGTCAACTCCCGCGCCCCGACATGCCGCAGATCCCGCAAATCGATCTCAACCTGCGCACCGCGGGACTTGGTCCAACTCTCGAATACGACTCACGCAGCGATCCGTTCTACCCGCGCGCGGGAGAACAGTTTCGTTTCCAGGCGAGCTTCAACGGCCGCGCGGTTGGCGGACGGCGCACGTACCAGAGTTATCAAACTTTCTACAACAAGTATTACAGCCTGTCTCCGCGTCAGGTGCTTGCGGCGCACGTAGCGGGCTGTTACGCGACGGGTTCAGTGCCGTTCTACGATCTCTGCTTCCTCGGCAAGAGCAAGGACATTCGTGGATATGAAGTGGGCCAGTACATCGATCGCGTGATGATCGCCAGCCAGGCTGAATACCGGCTCGAGTTACCAAAACGACTTGGCGCGGCAATGTTCTTCGGCATGGGCGAAGTCGCACGACGGTTCGGCGATCTGCGGACTGACGCGCTCAAACCCGGTGGCGGCGTTGGCTTGCGGTTCCGACTGACGAAACAGAACCACATCAACCTTCGAGTCGATTATGCGTGGGGCATCAACAGTAAAGGGCTGTATCTCGGTGTCACCGAAGCGTTCTAGTGTTCGAGATGGTAAGGAACGCTCGTCACGATCACGCCCTTCTTGAACAACAACGATCCTTTCAATAGCAACGAACTCTGATTGTGCAGCACGTGTTGCCACCACTTCGCCGGAATGAATTCCGGCAGCACGACCGTAATCATGTCGTTCGAGTTTTCACGCCTGAGCCGGTTGATGTGTTTGAGTAGCGGACGCGTCAGTTCGCGATACGGCGAAGGCAGCACGACGAGTTGCACACCCGCGCCCCAACGTTCCCACTTGTCCTTCAGGTTCGCAGTCGCTTCTTCTTCGAAGTCGACGTAAACCGCCTGCACCCGGTCGGACGCGATCGATTGCGCATACTGCAACGCCGAAACAACGCCGCGATGTATGCCCGAGATCGGCACGATCACTCGGTGTTTGAGCGGCTTCACCCGTTCCAGACCTTCAGTCGAGAGTTGCCTGGCGACCATGACGTAGTGGCCGTGAATGGACTTGAACAGCAGGACCAAAAGCGGAATCACTACCACGACGATCCACGCGCCGTGGATGAATTTTGTAGCGATGAACACGCAAAGAACTATGAACGTCGCCAGCGCACCAAGCGCGTTGATGATGAGCGACTTCATCCAGTTTGAGGGTGCCGTTACTTCGTCGGTCACAAAGTAAGATCGGTGAATCTCCTCCGGGTCTGGTTCAACTGCGGGCGCCGGCGCCTCCGGTTCTTTTCCCGCATCACGCAATTTCCTGCGTTCTCTTAACCAGTGCACGACCATGCCGGACTGCGACAAAGTAAACGACAGGAAAACGCCGACTGCATAAAGCGGGATCAATCGGGACGTGTCGCCGCCGAAGGCAATCACCAGCAAGCCGGAGAAGATCGCGAGTAACACGATGCCGTTCGAGAACACCAGGCGGTCGCCGCGGTTCGCAAACTGGCGCGGCAGAAAACGATCGCGCGCGAGCAAGCTCGACAACCGCGGAAAATCGGCGAACGCCGTATTCGCTGCCAACACGAGAATAGCCGCAGTCGCCGCCTGGACCACGTAGTAAAACCAACCGAACGAACCCGTAAACATGATTCGCGCAAATTGCGAAATCACCGTCTCACTTTGTTTCGGATGCACGTGATAGAGATACGCCATCACGCTGGTGCCGAGGAACATTACGGTCAGGAGCGCGGCCATCCAGACGAGCGTCGTGGCAGCATTGCGCGCTTCTGGTTTTTTGAAAGCCTGAACGCCGTTTGAGATCGCTTCGATGCCCGTCAGCGCGGCGCAACCATTTGAAAAAGCGCCGAGCAAAAGAAAGATCGTCAATGGCTGGAGATGGTAACCTTCAGCCGTTTTGAGTTCCTCTTGCGTGGGGATCGGCGCCGCGCCTCCATACACAAAATAGTGAAAGAAGCCGAACAGGATCATGAAGAGAAAACTCACGACGAACACGTAAGTCGGCGTGGCGAAGAGCGCGCCCGATTCACGCACGCCGCGCAGGTTCGCGATCGCGATGAACGCGATGAAGAGTAAGCACAAGATGACTTTGTGTTCGTCTAACCAGGCGTAGCGGGTGCCCTGGACAGCGGACGTAATTGCAGCCACACCCGCGGCGATCGACACAGATACCGTCAGCACGTAATCGACCAGCAGCGACGCGCCTGCAACGAGTCCGGGTGTTGTGCCCAGGTTCTCTTTGGCAACTATGTAAGCGCCACCACCGGAAGGATAGGCGTGAATAGTCTGACGATAACTGGTCGCAACGATGGCGAGCAGCATGGCGATCCCGATCGAGATCGGCACAACGTAACTGAAGGAACCACTCGCGGTCGCCGCGGCAGCCACGGCGAGGACCAATAGGATTTCTTCGGTGGCGTAAGCAGTCGAGGAGAGTGCGTCTGACGAAAAGACAGCCAGCGCCGTTTTCTTCGAGAGTCTCTCGTGCGCCGCCTGCTCGGTCCTCAGCGCTCTTCCTACCAGTAACCGCTTGATCGCTGTCGCCATGTTCTCTTCTCGTTTCCTCCTAAATCGTAATCAGCACTTCCCACGGTCCAATGCGCTGCAACCGGAAGCCGATTCGGATCAATATTTTTGAGGACGGGCCGTCGCAGCGGCGGCCTTGCCCCAAGAGTCTGGAATCCCACCAACGCCGCGAGACTCTTCCCATGTCATGCAGACGCCAGGCACTCCAGGCTCCGAGCAGAACGAGCGCAGCGATGAAAACCGTGTATCCTGACAGTAGTTTTGCCCTGAGCCCCATGCCGTTCACTTGCGTTTCATTCCGTGATCTCGCGCTGGCCATCCCGCGACACTCGGAGTGGGACCACGTGCACCGTCGCATCGCGGACCTCATCAAGAAAGCGGTTTATGACCGAGCCATGCAGCAGGATGTCCCAACGCGATCGAGACGTTTGCCCGAAGACGACCTGCGTAATCCCTTGACGTCGCGCAAAGTCGATCAGCGCATCCGCAACGCGAGGCGCCTTGAGTTTGACTACTCTCGCTCCCAACTCCTGCGCGAAACTGATGTTTTCCTCGAGCGCAGCGTAATCACCCGGCTTGATCCGCCCCATCTCCTCACGCGGTGTTTCGACATACACAGCGTACCAATCGGACGCGAGACGTCCGGCAAGACGTGAACCCGTCCGCAGCAACCTCTTGGCGCCGCCACGCGAAGCCATCGCCACCATCACCTTTTCGGGAATGACCGCTTGCTCCAGTCCCTCTTGCCGGCGGTAGTCGCGGGCCTTCACCTCCTGGTCCTGGGCCACTTGCCGCAACGCCAGTTCCCGCAACGCGGATAGATTTCCCTTGCGGAAGAAGTTGTTCAGCGATTGCTCGATCTTCTCGACTCCATAGATCTTTCCCTGGCGAAGTCGCGTGCGCAGCGTGTCTACCGAAACGTCGACGTTGACGACTTCGTCAGCGCGACGGAAGAAGTGGTCCGGCACGGTTTCGCGCACACGCACACCGGTAGTGCGCGCTACCACGTCATTCAAGGATTCGATGTGCTGAATGTTTACCGCTGTAATTACGGAAATGCCGCGCTCGAGCAGTTCGAGCACGTCCTCGTAACGTTTGCGGTGCCTCGATCCGGGCACGTCGGTGTGGGCCAGCTCGTCGACGATCGCTACCTGCGGCGCCCGAGCGATAACGGCATCGAGGTCGATCTCCTCGAGCGTCACGCCGCGGTATTCGATCTCCCGCATCGGAATGCGCTCGAGTCCTTCCGCCAAAGCAGCAGTCTCAAACCGTCCATGCGTTTCAAGGATTGCGATGACAATGTCGACGCCCTGACGTTTCAAAGCATGCGCGTCTTCGAGCATTTGCCACGTCTTGCCAACGCCCGGCGCCGCGCCAATGTAGACGCGCAGCGT
>DASTOZ010000155.1:0-7540 GCA_035762365.1 Pyrinomonadaceae bacterium
GTTTGCCGTCGCCGTTAATGTCGAGGCGGACGATGTCATCGGAAGGGGTGGCGGATTTCAACGCGCTCTTGCGCAGATCCGGGGTCTTTGATTGCGCAACGATGCGCAGTGTGGTTATAAAAATGAAAATGATGAAGACAAGCGAGTGACGTCGCATTGACACCTCATTGGTTCAGATTGGTTCACCATCAACTCACGCGAGCGGACGGCTTATAGCATAAAAATGGAAGAGAAAGAATTTTCAGCACTGGTCGATAGTCTCGAGGGATATGCCCGCGAGCATCCCGGCGCGTACAAGTTGCGCGTCGCCATGCTGGCGGCGCTTGGTTATGTTTTTCTGATCGGCACTGTCTTGGTAGTGCTTCTGGTGGTGGGCGTCGGTCTCTACTACGGCAGGCTCAACTGGTTAGTTATAAAGCTTCTGCTGCTTCCGCTTGGCCTGGCGCTGATCGTGGTGCGATCGTTGTGGGTGAAGTTTGAAGTTCCTGAAGGTTACGAGTTGCGTTACGAGGACGCGCCGCGACTGTTCGATCTTGCAAAGAGCATTCGCGAGGCGACGAATGGTCCACGTCTGCACAAGGTCCTTCTCACCGACGAGTTCAACGCCGGGCTCGCGCAACATCCGCGACTCGGAGTATTCGGGTGGCATGAAAACTATCTCGTCGTTGGTCTGCCGCTTTTGCGGGCTTTGTCTCCCGACGAAGTGCGAGCGGTGATCTCACACGAGTTCGGACACCTTTCGGGCAGACATGGCGTGTTCTCGGCGTGGATTTATCGAGTGCGGCAGACGTGGGCCCAGGTGCTGCAGAACATGCGAGCGGAAGAGCGTTTCGGATCGGGCATCTTCGAAAAATTCTTCAACTGGTATTCGCCGTACTTCGCTGCCTACTCATACGTGCTTGCGCGCGCGAAAGAGTATGAAGCGGATCGCACCTCCGTTCAGTTATGTGGAAAAGAAAACGCGGCCAGAGCGCTGGTCAAGAGCAATTTGATCGGAAAGGCGCTCGGGGAAGAATTCTGGCCCACGTTCTTCGACGGCGCCGGCGCGCATCCGGAGCCGCCGAAGGAAACGTTCAGCGAAATGCTCGCTGCGTTGCGGAAGCCGATCGCGCCTGACAAAGCCGAGCTGTGGTTGTCGCAGGTGCTGTCCGAGACGCGCAGTTATGAAGACACGCATCCCAGTCCGGTCGCTCGTTTGGAAGCGTTCGGTTACCCCAATATCCGATCGACCGAGGATTTACGGCCGTTCGTTACGGCTGACGATCGCTCCGGCGATCAGTACTTCCTGAAATCCGTTCCGGCTGAGTTTGTTGCCAGCACGAACCGCGCGTGGCGCGAGAATGTGATGCACGCCTGGCGCGAGCGTTACAACTTTGTCATCGAAGCGAACAAAGGATTGGCGGCACTCGAAGAAAAAGAGAAGACCCAGGAGTTGACGCTCGAGGACCGTTGGGAGCGCGCGCGGTTCTTGCGCGGAACGCAGGGGAGTGCAGCCGTCGTCCCGTTGCTGAAGGAGATTCTCGCTGCCGCGCCGGACCATGCAAATGCGAACTACAACCTCGGCGAAGCATTGCTCGAACAGGGCGACGAAGCAGGTATTCGTCATATCGAAGTGGCGATGGAGAAGGAAGCCCATGCGATACCTGCCGGTTGCGAGTTGATTTACAACTTCCTGACGAGTCGTAAGCGTGGGGATGAGGCTGAACGTTACCGTCGTTGTGTCAGCGACTACTACCGGGAGATCGAGTTGGCGCAGCAGGAGCGGAGCAATATCAGCAGGAAAGACACGTTCAAGCATCATGAGCTCGCGCCGGAGGTCGTTCGAGACTTACGCGACCAACTCAGAACGTTTGAGAATCTGGGGACGGCGTATCTGGTGCAGAAGGTTTGTCAACATTTTCCGCAGGATCCTGCGTATGTGCTGGGAGTTACGTGCGCGAAGAAGTGGTATCGCTGGCATAGCAAGGCTCACGATGTGAAGTTGGTGGAGCAGTTGGCGGACCAGTTGACGTTCCCCGGGTTCACCTACGTGATTGCGCTCGAAGAGGGTTACAAACCGCTCCGCAAAGTGTTCGGACGTGTTGAGAGATCCGAGATCTACCGCGCCAATTAAACTTACAACGCGAACAAGCCGTAGAACGCGCTGTTCTCACCTGAGCGGCTCCAGGGGTCGGTGACTTTGCGACCACCGTACGAGGCGTTCGTTGTGTAGCCGACCTTGCGGTTTTCGAGGCCGACGAGTGGTTTGTACCAAACGAGGTTGGGCATCTTGCAGCACAGATCGTTCGGCATCGCTTCGACGTCGATCGTGGCGTCGTCAGCTTTGACCGAGTAGGTGTGATCTTTGTGTTCGAACTTGATTGCCGCGTTACGTACCTCGACGATCTTACCGAGCGAGGCGGCGTACCGTATTCGCAATGCGCTCAGCATCGCGTGCGCCTGTTCGCTTGATGCAGCCGAGTCGATGATCACTTCCGACTGTCGCGCGGCGTTCTGTTCCGCGAGATTGGAGGTTGAGCTAACAATCGCCATTGCGCGAACGCCCGTCAGATCGACGCCCTGCCATTTTCCGGAGGTAACATTCCACGCCATCATCGCGTCGCGTCCCGTGGTGACGAGCTCGCCGTTGTAATGACAAGCCCCGGCAAACACGCTCGCCGTCCTGACCTCAACGTACTCGCCGCGAACACTTACATTCTCAGCCTGCGAGCTGAAAACCAGCGCACTCACGGCCACGACCATCGCAAACACTGTCAACAATCCTTTACGCATTTCAACTACCTCCAGCCACAAAAAAGCACAAAAATCACAAAAAGTACCTCAACCATACCAAAGACCCCGGACGACGGGCAAACAGAAGATGCTTTGACGCACGAATACCTTTTTGTGTCTTTTGTGCCTCTTTGTGGCTAGACCGCCGAACTGTAGCACGCGCGTCCCGGCCCACACTCGTGCGGGTCCACGCGGCCGTTGTCAGGCCCGATCACTTCCTGCGTCTCACAACACCAAACATGGTTTGCGGCGTCGAGATACTCGTCGGCGCTCCTCGCCAGCCGATCGAGCATGAAAAACTTCTTCGACCGCAGCGACCCGCAAAAAGTCGACTGAAAAGGCGCGCCTTTCTCGGTTGATTCGGTTGATTCGTCTGCCATGATCTTTCTCCAGGTCTGAAATCAAATGCCTGCCGCTTTAGCAACGGCCCGACGCACGAGCGTTTGGGTCAACGGCACTTTGTACGCGTTCTTTTCGAGCGGCTTGGCTTGCGCGAGCGCGATCTTTCCGGCTTCCGCAAGCACTTCCGTATTCAAACTTTTGCCGGTGAGATAGTTTTCCGCGTCAGGCACACGCCACGGGATCGGCGCGACGCCACCGAGCACGATGCGCGCGGCTCGCACGCTCTTGTCCGGCGCGAGCTGTACAGCCGCAGCCACCGAAGCAAGCGCGAAATCGAGTGATTCACGCTCCTTGAATTTCAAATAAGTCGAGCGCGCGGCGAGTGGCGACGCCGGGACGAAAATCTCCGTGATGATGTCGTCGTTATTCAACACGTTCTCGCGACGAATGTTGCCTTCGCTCGGCAACGTGAAGAACTTGTCGAGCGCAATCACGCGGCGTCCGCGAGCGCCGACGGCAGTGACGCGAGCGCCGAGGGCCAACAGCATCGGCGCGAGATCGGACGGATGGACGATGTACGATGGACCACCTGCGATGATCGCGTTGTACTTGTTTTCGCCCGAGGCGGCATAGCACTCGGAGCCACCCTTCTTCAAACAGTTCACGTCTTCGAGACGGAAATACCAGCAGCGTGGACGCTGGCAAAGGTTTCCGCCGACGGTACCCAGGTTGCGGATCTGCGGCGTCGCGATCGAATGGGCTGCTTCCGCGAGGCCGGGAAAACTCTTCCGCACACCGGCGTGCTCTTCGAGTTCCGTCAACGTCACGAGCGCGCCAATCGTCAGCCCGCGCGCATTGAGCGTGATGTTATTCAGGCCGCGAATGTTTTTAAGGTTTACGATGCGCGCCGGACGCGACGTGTAGTCTTTCATCGTGGTCAGGAGATCCTGACCGCCCGCGATTGGACGCGGCGCTTCGTCGATGTCGGTCGACGTGGGACTGGCGAGCAGTTTCACCGCCTCGTTGATCGTCGCCGGATTGGTCCATTCAAAGGATTTCATGCTTGTGTCCTCGACATTGATCCGTTGCTCAGGATGCCCATCAGAATCTTGTCAGGCGTAACCGGCAGCTCGCGAACGCGCACGCCGCACGCATTGAAGACGGCGTTCACGACCGCGCCGAGAGCGGGAATGTTGCAGCCCTCGGCGACGCCGATTACTGCTTCGCGTTTGTCGTCGTCGTCGATAATAGGGACCATCTCGGGCATCTCGAGCGTGCCGGGCAGCTTGTAATCGCCAAACCCGGGATTGAGCTGGATGCCGAGCTGCGCATCCATCACGCGGCCTTCCCACAACGCCTGCCCCAGCGACTGAATCATGCCGCCGTTGATCTGGCTTTCAAACGCGAGCCGGTTGAGCGGCAAGCCGCCGTCCTGAATGTGGACCATCTTGATCGGCTTGACGTGTCCCGTCTCGACGTCGACTTCAACTTCCGCAAAGCAGACACCGTGAACGCCGCGCGACTGAAGATCGTTACGCCATTCGCCATGGCCGGTGATTCCGGCCGCGGGAAGTGATGCGCACGCCTCCTGCCAGGTGAGCGATCGTCCACCGGCACTGACTTTTTTGTCGGCGAACACGATCTCCTCGGGTTTTGCATTCCCAAGCAGCGGAGCGACTCGTTGGGCCAACAACAACCGTGTCTTGACGCTCGCGTCTTTTACCGAAGGCGCCAGCGAAGGCGCGGTCGTCGATCCACCCGACGGATTCGCGCCGCCGAGTTTGGAGTTGCCGATTCGTTCTTGTACGTCCTTGATACCGAGACCGAGCTCTTCCGCGACGATCGCGCGAGTGTAAGTGCGTGTGCCCGTGCCGAGGTCCTGAGTTCCGACCGCGACAACAACCGAGCCATCGCGCGACACCGTGACGTCAACCTTGCACTGATTGTTTCCGGCGCCGCCCCAGATGCCAATCGCGCAGCCGAAGCCGCGTTTCAATGGACCAGGATTTCCGCCGGCGACCGGATTTCGTCTGGACCACCCGATCTCCTGCGCGCCGCGATCCAACTGGCGGTGATAAACCATGTCGCGCAGGTTCTTCTTCCGAAATGCGACCGGGTCCATCTTGATCTTGTAAGCAAGTTCGTCGACGAGCGACTCGGCGGCGAACGACGCCTGCGGGTATCCGGGCGCGCGCATCGCCACCGAAGAGTCTTCGTTCGTGTGCAGCGCGTGAATCTCGCGGTACGTTTCGCCCATCGTGTAAATGAAAGGCTGACCAGCCTGCGAGCCCGGTCCCAGGCCGCCGAGACGATACTGTCGCGCCTGCATCGCGACGATCGTGCCGTCTTTCTTCACCCCGGCTTTGATTTTCTGCCACGCGCCGGAGCGATTGCCCGCCATCACGAACTCGTCTTGCCGGGTGAGCATCATCTTGACTGGCGCTTTGGTCTCTTTCGACAGCCGGCAGGCGAACATGCCCTCGATGCCGATACCAAACTTTGCGCCGAAACCGCCGCCCATGTGCTCGACAACCGACGTCACGGCACTTTGCGCGAGACCAAGCTCTTTCGCCGCGTCGCCCGGAATCGTGAACGTACCCTGAGTCGAAGCGTAGACCGTGGCTTCGTCGCCGCCGCGGTAATCGACCACCATGCCATGCGTTTCGAGACACGCGTGATGAATCCGCGAACAGATGTACTCGGCCTCGACGATCTCGTCGGCAGTTGCGAACGCCGCTTCGACTTTCTGCGGGTCGCCGTTCTTGGCTTTCTCTTTGAGATTGGTTTCCTCGGAGATCACTTGCGGCGCGCCCGGTTTGATCGCGTCCACGGCATGGACCACGTGCGGCAGCACTTCGTACGTGACCTTGATCGCGCGCAACGCATCGCCGGCGATTTCGGGCGTCGTGGCCGCGACCGCTGCGACTGGTGCGCCTGCGTAACGCAGTTCAGTCAGCGGCGCGGGAACGATCGCCTTGACGCCGGGAATCTTTAACGCCGCATCGGTGTCGAGCTTCGTGACGCGCGCGTGTGCATGCGGGCAACGAAGGATGCGGCCGTAGAGCATCCCGGGCAGTCGTTGATCGTAAGTGTAACGGGCGAAACCCGCGGCCTTCAATGGACCATCGACGCGCGGCATTCGCTTGTTGAGCAGCCTGTGCTTGTCGTTTGGTCCCCAGCCTGGACCGGAGTCTTCGTCGACTTCGATCTCGACCATTTGCTCGACGCCGTTGACGACGCGCGGGACGCGGATCTTCTTTTTTCGTTTTGGTGACGGTGATGGTTGTGCTTGTTGTGGCATGAATATTCCTCAGGCCTGCGATTGCTTGGCGGCCGCGAGTGCGGCTTCGAACACGCGCGGATAGGTCCCGCAGCGGCAGAAGTTTCCCTTGCATGCTTCGCGCACTTCGTCGAGCGATGGATTCGGGTGCTTCTTCAAATAAGCCGAGATGGTGGTGACGAATCCCGGTGTGCAAAAGCCGCACATCAACGCGTCGTGCTCGACGAACGCGGCTTGCACGGCGTTCGGTTTTTCGGGAGTGCCGAGCCCTTCCGCGGTCGTGACCTTCTTGTTCGCGGCGTCGACAGCGAGCACGAGACATGAGTAAACCGGCTTGTCGTCGATCAGGACGGTGCAGGCGCCGCACGTCCCCATGTCGCAAACGAGCTTCGGTCCGGTCACTGCGGGCTCGAGATGATTGCGCAGCGCGTTGAGCAGCGTGGTTCGCGGTTCGACCTGAACCGTGCGCTGCTCGCCGTTCACGTTGAGAACGACCCTAGCCTCGCCGGACATGGCGTTCGGCGAGTTTTGCGAAGCCTGGCTCTCCGGTTTCGCCTCGGCTTCCGTCCATAACTGATCGGCGATCGCAGCGCCCGCTCCGGCAATGCCGACGCCTTTGAGAAACTTACGTCTGCTCGAATCGTGTTTCGTCATCACTCATTCTCCAGTTGAGAACACGGATGAAGAATGGTAAAACCATTCGCGCGTGCTCGTCTTATCTTTTTAAATCAATCCGTGTTGGGTGGTCGCCCTAACTTAGCACAAATCAGCGAAGCCATGAAAACAATGATTCCAGGAGCCATCGCGCTGGCGATCGCGGTCCATCTGTCTTGCTTCCTCACAAGTGCCCAGCCGAAAGGCCGATCGACAAATGGCGCCGACTGGTCGCGTGGAATGGTGGAGTCGACGATGAAGCGTTACCCGACAGCGAGGGATCTCGGCCCGTGGGGTTACGCGAAATCGCTTTATCTCTACGGCCAGTATCTCGTCTACAAACGCACTCGCGAACCGCGCTATCTTCAGTACATCAAAGAGTGGGTCGACTATCACGTCGACAGCCAGGGCGTCGTACGCAGCGCGAACGCGCAAGGTCAGGTCCGCGAGATCACCTTCGAAAACCTCGACAGCATGCTGCCCGGCAACCTG
>DASTOZ010000156.1:0-8969 GCA_035762365.1 Pyrinomonadaceae bacterium
GGACGTTATCAGTCCAAGCGTCCACCACGAACGCTGCGTTGTGTAGCCCGCGCCGAAGTAAATTGGCGCCGGCGTCGTCCCGTAATGCGTCAGCGACGCCCCAAGATTTGAAAAGTACGCTAACGAAAGCACCGCGAGGTACGCGGGCGCTCCGGCGGCCAGGATCACGATCAAAAACGGCACATACATCGCCGTGGCGTGCGCTGTGATGCTCGCAAACACGTAGTGGGCGTAAAAGTAGATCAACAGTAGCGAGGCCAGCGCCAGCCACCACTTCCAACCCGTCGTTAAGCTGGCTGCGGCTTCCGCGAAGCGCTTGGTTAATCCCGTCTGACCCAGTGCTTCCGCCATGCGAATCAAACCGCCGTACCAGATGAACACCGCCCACGCGGCCTTCTCGCTAATGAGGTCTTCCCAGTCGAGGACGCCGGTGACTAGTAACACGCTGATTCCGAGCATCGCGACGACGGCGTAGTCGATCTCGTGCAACTTGGTTGTGATCCAAAGGATTGCGACGAGGCCGAACACCATCAGCATCAATCGTTCGGACCATTTCATCGGTCCCATCAGCTTCAACTCTTTCGAGGCGAACTCGCTCGCGGCGGGTGTGTGCTTGATCTCCGGCGGGAACACCCGGTACAGCAACCACGGAACCACGAGCAAACTCAGCAACGCAGGCACTATCGAGCCAACAGCCCAGCGTGCGTAGGTGATCTCGATTCCGGTTGTTTGCTGCGCGAGGCGCGCGATGATCGGGTTCGATGCCTGGCCAGTCAGAAACATCGCGCAGACAATAACGTTACATTGGTACACACTCGTCATTAGAAACGCGCCGAGACGGCGAGCGGTCGGCCCTGGACGTGATTCGTAAGCTTCGGCGAGGCTTTTTGTGATCGGAAAGATGATGCCGCCGGAGCGGGCGCCGGTTGAGGGAATCACCGTCGCGAGCACCGTCTCCGTCGACGCGAGTGCGTAACTGAGTCCAAGCGAGTGGCGTCCGATGGCCTTGATGAACAGAAAAGCGATGCGACGTCCGAGTCCCGTCTTGATCATGCCTCGCGAGATGAAGAACGCGGCAAGCACAAGCCAGACAACCGGATCGGCATAACCGGCGAGGGCGTCGCCGATTCTCAACACCTTGAAAAGCGCGAGCGCGGTGACGCCAAGCAAAACGATCGCGGCGCCTGGAATCGGTTGCACTATCGATCCGGTGATCGTCGCCGCGAAGATTGCGAGCAAGCGCCACGAGGCCGGCTCGACACCTTCGGGACGCGGAATAAGCATGATTCCACCCGCGACGAGCAACACAACCGCCCATCGCACCAATCTATTCTTCCAGCCGATCTGTTCGGGGGTTGCGTCGGCTTCGAGTCGTTCGACGGTTTCAGTTGATGTCATAGGTTTCGGACTAGGTCACAAATGGGCGTATTCTAAGGGCACGGGTGGGAAAAATGGCGGAAAAGATCGAAGCCGACGAGATAACGGACCAACAGGCGTACTTGAATCGCAGGACGTTCATGCGCGTTGCGGCGCTCGCCGGCACCGCCACGGCGACGACGCTGCTGTATCGACGTCTCAATCCGCCGCCTCCGGCTCCGGCCGAAGGGCAGAAACTCAACGTGACGAATGATTCAAGCGGGTTCAGCACGAGCGAACAATTGACGCCGATTGAAGCGATCACGACTTACAACAATTTTTACGAGTTTAGTCCCGCAAAAGACGGTCCGGCGTCGGCGGCAAAGGGTTTTGTCACCCGGCCGTGGGCTGTTTCGGTTGATGGTCTCGTCCATAACCCGAAGGTTTTCGATATCGACGAGCTGTTGAAGTTTCCGCTCGAGGAACGGGTTTACCGTCTGAGATGCGTCGAGGGCTGGTCGATGGTGATTCCGTGGATCGGTTTCCCGTTGCACAAGCTGCTCGAGAAAGTCGAACCCACATCCCAGGCGCGTTATGTCGCCTTTCAAACGCTGCTCGACCCGAAACGGATGCCCGAGCAGCAAACGGGTCTGCTCGACTGGCCTTACGTCGAAGGATTGCGTCTCGACGAAGCGATGCATCCGTTGACGATCCTCGCCACCGGTCTTTACGACGAAACGTTGCCGCCGCAGAACGGCGCGCCGGTGCGGTTGGTCGTGCCGTGGAAGTACGGGTTCAAGAGCATTAAGTCAGTAGTGAAGATAACGCTCGTCGCCGATGAACCGCCCACGACGTGGAACATTCAAGCGCCGTACGAATACGGTTTTTATTCAAACGTGAATCCGAACGTGCCGCACCCGCGCTGGAGTCAGGCGACTGAACGACGCATCGGAGAAGGCTTTGCGCGACGCAAGACGCTTCTCTTCAACGGCTACGCCGAGCAGGTGGCCCATCTTTACCAGGGAATGGATCTCGTCAAGAACTTCTGACTTTGGCCCATGAAGATTTCATTTCCGAAATTCGTGCTGTTTGTAAACTCGCTGATTCCGCTGGCGTTGCTCTTGTGGGATTTGTATCGCAGGCAGGTCGGGCCGAACCCGCTCGAGTTTGCGACGAGAACGACGGGAATGCTGACGCTGGTGTTTCTCAGTTTGACGGTCGCAGTGACGCCGCTGAGAAAAATCTTCGGCGTCAATTCGCTGGTGAAGTTTCGCCGCATGCTCGGCCTGTTCGCGTTCTTCTACGGCTCGCTCCACCTGCTCACGTACATCTGGTTTGATCGACTCTTCAATCTTCGGAGCACCGTCGCGGACGTCGCGCAGCGCCCGTTCATTCTCGTCGGCATGATGGCTTTCCTGCTGATGTTGCCGTTGGCAATCACTTCGACCAACAAAATGGTGAAACGAGTCGGCGGCAAGCGTTGGGCGAAGCTGCATCGACTGGTGTACGTGGCGGCGATCGCGGGCGTCGTTCATTTCTGGATGCTCGTGAAGTCTGACGTTCGTCTGCCGCTGACGTTCGCGTTCATCATTCTGTTTCTGCTTGGCTATCGCCTGTTGGTGAAGTATTTTCCTTCCGATGTCCGGATCAGTTGAACGCTTCACAAGCCGCGTAGAAGCATACGCTAAGTATCGTCCGGGTTATCCCGCTGAAATCGTAGACCTGTTTCGCCGCGAATGTGGTCTGATGCCGGATTCGATCGTTGCTGATATCGGCTCCGGGACGGGAAAACTCACCAAGCTGTTTCTCGCGAATGGCAACGTTGTGTTTGGAGTCGAGCCAAACGCCTCGATGCGTGAAGTCGCGGAAAGCATTTTCAAGGACCAGCCGAACTTCCGTAGCAGCGATGGCTCCGCGGAGTCGACGACCTTGCCGGACGTGAGTGTTGATGTGATTACAGCAGCGCAGGCGTTTCACTGGTTCAACGCGGCGAAGACGCGAAATGAGTGGGTGCGAATTCTAAAACCGGGCGGATGGGCGGCGTTGATCTGGAATGAAAGAGAGTTACAGACGACGCCGTTTCTCCATGACTACGAAGAGATGATGCTGGAGTTCGGCACAGACTACAAAGACGTTCGACACGAGAATGTGGAGCCGACGATTGAGAGTTTCTTCGCGCCTAACAGGCTTCAGTTGGCAACTTTTCCCAACACGCAGGTGTTCGACTTCGACGGTTTGCGCGGGCGCGTCCGTTCGTCCTCATACACGCCGGAGCCGGACCATCCCAACTTCGATCCCATGATGCACCGGCTGAAGACAATCTTTGACAAGCACCAGAAAAACGGCTATGTCAACTTCGATTATGAAACTAAGGTCTTCTACGGCCATCTCACGCCGACGTGTGACACGAAAGGTCAAGCTTAATGCCCCAGGAGCGCCGGCGTAACCAGCGACAAAAGGTTCTTCTCGAAGCGACGTGGGAGAGTCTGTCGAATCGGCACGAGGCGCGTGTCGATGACGTTAGCCTCAGCGGCTGTTTTGTCAACACGTATGGACCAGTCACAGTTGGCGAACCGATTGAGTTGCAGATCCTGCGCCGCTCAGGCGAATGGCTGGTGCTGAAAGGCTATGTAGTGAATTATCAACACGGCGTCGGCTTTGGTCTCGCGTTCACAGATTTGAATTACGCGAAAAAGAGGGCCTTGCAGGAGTTGATGACAACCGGCGGATGAGCCACCTGTTGCCGCGTCGTGTTAATGCTTGTCGCGTTTTCGACGCTTCTCGTCGTAGAAAATAATGCTGAACGCCAGCATCGATCCCGCCGCGGCTGCGAGTAGAAACAGGATCATCGCCAATCCCGGATAGCCGAAGATGCGAAAAGAAGTTTCGACCCGCATCAGCAGCGCCGCGCCGACGATCAATGAAGCGACGACCAGGCCCAGGGTGATTCGGTTCGCGACTTTCTGTAATCCCTCAACAATGACCTTCTCGTCGATCGCGTCGACACCGATTCGGACCTCGTTATTGCCAACCGCGTCGAGGATCTTGTTGACGCGACGCGGAAAAGTTTCGGCAAACTCCTTCAGATCGACCACACCAGCGAGCAGGTTATTCGGCGCCATGCTCTTGACGATGTTGCGTTGCAGGATTTCGTTGGCGCGTTCACGGATGATGGCGTTGGGGTCGAACGATGAATCGAGCGTGTAAACAACGCGATCGAGATTCAACAGCGCCTTCGCAATCATCGTGAACTCCGCAGGCAAGCGGAACCAGCAATCGGCCGAGATGCGCGTGATTTCCAGCGTGACTTTACCGGCGTTTAGTTTGCTGAGAACGGCGTCGGAGTTTTCGGCGACGAGGTCTGTAATTCGTCGATGAAAACTTTTGCGATCGAAATTCTCTTTCGGCTCGCCCATCTTGATCGCGGCCTCGGCGGCGACCTCGCCGCGTCCTTCGCTGATCGCCAGCAGCAGGCGCAGTAGATTGTCCTGAAACGTTCGTGTGACGCGTCCGACCATGCCGAGGTCGAGCAGTGCGATGCGATTGTCGTCGGTCAGGAAGACGTTTCCCGGATGCGGATCCGCGTGGAAGATGCCGTCGACGAGAAACTGTTTGAGGTACGCGCTGAATAACTCATCGGCGAGCAAACTGCCGTCGACTTCGAGCAGTCGCAGGGGGTTGAGCGCGGTGATCTTCTTTCCCGCGATGTACTCCATCGTCAGAATTCGCGTCGTCGAGTAGTCGTCGACAGGTTCGGGGATGACGATGTTTTCAAACTCGGCGAGGTTCTGGCTGATCGTGTGCAGGTTGTTTGCTTCGATCGTGAAGTCGAGCTCGCGCAACAGGCTCTTCCGCAGGTTGACGAGCATGTTGTCAAACTCGTAGCGACGACCGAGCTCCGTGTGCTCGTCCAGGAAAATTGCAATCTCGCCGAGCGCTTCGAGATCGCCGACGATCAGTTCTCTGATGTCCGGTCGTTGAACTTTGACGACCACGGGGCGACCGTCGCGCATGTAGGCCCGATGCACCTGGGACAGCGAAGCGGCCGCCAACGGAGTTGGTTCGAAGTCGGCGAATGCCTTGGACATGCGAACGCCCAGTTCGCCTGAAACGATCCGTTCGACTTCTTCATACGGAAACGGTTCGATTTGGTCCTGCAGTCGTTCGAGAGCGTCGAGGTATGGACCTGGGAGGAGATCTGCACGCGTTGACAGAAGTTGGCCCAGCTTGATGAAAGTTGGACCAAGTTTTTCGAGATCTTTGGCGAGTTCTTCCGCGGGAGCCGCGGCGCCCGATTCTTCGGCAATCTCGTCGGGAAGAACGCTGTCTTCGAGACCCGCCGCGCTGATGAGATCCGACCGGCCGTATTTGATTAGGAGTTTAGCTACGTCTTTGTATCGTTTGAGTCGCTCAGGTTTTAGCGAAACTACCATGGCCCAATTATTCCACCCATCTGTGTCACTTCGGTGTCGCCACTGCGCGGTCGATCGCTGCGTGCAAACCTTCAGCGTTCAGCGTTCGCAGTTGCACACCGTTAATGAAAATAGTGGGGGTTACATTCACACCGTACATCTCGCCCGCTTCGATATCACGCTGGACTTCGGCTGCGTATGTGCCGCGGTCCAGTGCCGCATCGAAACGCGCGCGGTCCAATCCGAGTTCGCTTGCGTACTTCTTAAGAGAGGGAATGTCGAGTGCCTGCTGGCGTTTGAACAGCAGGCCAATGTATTCAAAAAACTTGCCTTGCGCGTTGGCTGCGTTCGCCGCCTCGGCAGCTTTGCGAGCGTTCTCGTGACGGTCCAGGGGAAAATCTCTGACGACAAATCGCACCTTGTCGCCGTAAGACTTCAAAACTTCTTCGAGCACGGGATGCATCGCCGCGCATGCAGGACATTGAAAGTCCGTGAACTCCACGATCGTCACCGGCGCAGTCGCCGGGCCGCGTGAGGGATCGTCGTCGACGCTGATGTTCTGCACGGGTTGCACCGGCTCGGTGATGAGCCAGCGAATGTTCGCGTTCTTGCGCAGACGCGCGGAGAGTTGTTGTTCGAGGCGATCGCGCTCCTGTTCCTGGAGATAAGCAGCCACCTGATTACGCACGCTGTTGAGGTCGCCATTGATGCGCGACTTGTTCTCTTCGTAAAACTTCGTTACCTCAGCGTCCGTCGGTGAACGAACCTTGTCGCTAACTTCGCTCCTGATGATCTCTTCTGGTCCAATCTGACGACGACGTGCTTCCTCCAGTAACAGCAGGTTGTTGAGTGTCTCTTCGGCCTGCTGCTTCATGATTTCGTACGCCTGGAGCCGCATTTGATAGACGATCGGTTTTAGTCGTTCGTTGATGATGCCGGCTTTCAAAGGCTGACCGCCGATCGTCGCTACGACCGCGTCGCTGTTTAGATTTGGAGTCGTGATGTCGACTCCCATCGCGACCGGGATCGTCTTCTTTAGACGATTGACGAGATCGTCAGCGAGTTTCGATTCTGACTGCGCTTGCAGGTAGGCCGCCGCTTGTTGATTCAAGGCGGCTGCATCCGTCGCATTCGGCTTCACGCCCTGTGAGTCGAGGAGTTGTTTGATTTGTGCGGCAGTGGGAACCGGAATGCGCTTGGTTACTTCTGTCTCGTAGAGTCGGTGAGTGTCGATGCGACGTCTGTTCGCTTCGACCTGCAAGAGGATCGTGTTGATTTGGAGATCGAGGACCTGGCGCTTCGCCTCGGCGATCTTGTCTTCGACTTGATCGAGTTGCTGACGCACGCTTGGATCGAGATCTGCGGTGCTCAGAGTTTGGCCGTTCAGTTCGACGATCTTAACTGGTGCGGCTGCGGGACGCGGCGTCGCGGCTGGGGGTGGCGCCGGTTGGGCCGTCGGTTCGGGCTGTGGTTTAGCCGCTGCCGGAGGCGCTTTTCGGGGCGTGGCGCCACGGCGTCTAGTCTGGGCCACAGAGCTAGTAGAGAGCAGCAGTAAGAGAATCAATGACAGCGCGCCGAGGGCAGTTTTCATACAAAACTCGCTATTTTTGCAGCGGATAATAGAAGAACTTTGGGTTAGAGGACAAATGCGCAATTGGCGCTGCCTTTGGTTAAGCAGCGCCAATTGAATCGAGCTCACGTGACGAAAGAAAGGGTCGACCGTAGCGAGTGATACTCCTACTGGTAGCGAATGATGCTTCGACGCCGGCGTTTGACCGGAGTTCGGATCGACAGGAGGTCGCTGTGACGACCGTTGAGAATGAACGCGAGTCCCTGGTGTGTGACGCCGAGTAAGCGTGCGGCACGCGTGACGCTGCCGCCTGACTCTTCGAGCGCTTTGCGAATCAGGTTGCCTTCATAACGAAGCACTTCCGCGTCGAGCGAGAAGCCCGGTGGCATCGATGGTGGTAAGCCGGGCTCGGTCTTCTGGGTAGTCGTTTCGTTTGCAGTCGCGGCGAGTACGCGTCGCGCGCATTCACCTAATCGCGTCATGAGACTGCGGTCTTGCGAACTCGCGAGTAACGTCTCGGCGGTGCGGTAGTATTCTTCCAGCGCGTTGGCCGTTAGGTATGATCTCAACTCTTCGATAGCGGTGACGGCTGCGATGCCGCCGGCGTTCGGGCTGCCGGCAGTTTGGGCAATCTCGATCGCGTGGTCCAACGTTGTCTTTGCGACGTGCGTTTGTTTTAATCGTGCGAGCGCTTTGCCGTGAGTGGTGAGCGCTTCTGCTAGTAGCGCTTGCTCACCGCCTCGTTTCAGAGATCGAACAGCGGAGCGAGCGGCTTTCTCTGCGAGGTCGTATTTTCCTTCGAGCAGAAATGCTTGCGCGCGACTGTCTTCGGCGCTCGCGGCGCCCCCATGGTCACCAATGCTTAGGTGCAACGCACGAGCGCGCGCAAGGTGCTCCTGAGCTTCAGTGAACCTGCCGACGCTCGCGAAAAGAAACCCGACGTTGTTCTCAACACGAGCTTGGAATCGCCTGTGTCCCGCTTGTTCAAAGTGAAAACTGGCCGCCGCATACTCAACCAAAGCATTGTCAATGTATTCCTCTCTCCCTTCCGCAGTACCCAACCCTCTCAACACTGTGGCGAAAGAGTTATGGAACTTGCCTTTGAGAGAGTGATTCGAACTTTGATCGAACAACGGTGCCGATTCGCGATAAATGCGCAGGGCGTCGCGATCTCGCGTTGCCGTCTTTTCAACAATACCGAGGTTCAAAATCGCTCTGAGTTTTGGTTCGCTATGCTTTTCTCCAAGTTCGTCGAGTACTAGTCGTAACGTAACACGAGCTTCATCAAGCGCGCCTTCGCGCCAGTAGCAGGTTGACAAATACACTCGAGCCTCAGCGACCTTTTCAGTCATGCCGAGCGCGTCGTAGAGAGCAGCGCTCTCGCTTAATAGATCCTTCGCAATTTCCTGAGCACCTGAAACTTGTTTCGCGCTGCCGAGCCAGCCAGTCAACATTCCGGTCCGCAATAAGAGTTCTGCTTGAGCCTCGTCGCTCAGTCCCTCTGTGTCTGGCCGATGAGGTATCCCTCTCCAAAAAGGCCGCAGAGTTTCGGCCGCGCGCTCAAATTCGCCCGCTTCCTCTAGTCGCCAAGCTAACTCGCAAAGAGGCAGGGCATTATCGGCTACGGAGAA
>DASTOZ010000157.1:0-3594 GCA_035762365.1 Pyrinomonadaceae bacterium
AGCGCTCGTCGGCAGTTGGCGGTAGATCGTCCACGCGGCGCCGACCAGCGCCAGGATCAGCGCCGCCTGCAAGACGACGATAACCACTCCACGCGCTGTGAAAGGAAGCTTCAAACGTTATCCTTTAAACTTGCGAACAAAGCTGACCAACGACTCCACTTCCTTCTCGTTCAGCTTGTCACTAAATGCGGGCATGTTGCCGCGCACGTTTCGCCCGTTCATGATCGAATTGAAGATGCGTTCGTCCGTAACGTCATCGTGCCATTTGGCGTCAGTCAGATCGCGCGCATGGCTAAATTTACCTTTCGAGGTCTTCGCCCGTCCGTCCGTTCCGTGACATGACACGCAATTCCGCGCATACAACTGGGCAGCGGTGCGTGGTTTTTTGTTTCGCTGGTGGTTCGCAGAGACTGCGAGGCACGCCAGCAAGATCAAAGTAACTAAAAACGCCAAAGAGCCCGCTCGCATCATACGATTCGGCATCAGTCGTTAGTTTTGTGTATAGTGGCAAAAATTTCAACCACAAACACGGCGTAGGACAACTCAATTGACAGAAATCGAGATCAGCAAGTTGCGAGAAGAGTGTGGCGTCTTCGGAATTTATGGTCATCCGGAGGCCGCGCGGCTGACTTACCTGGGTTTGTATGCGTTGCAGCACCGCGGGCAGGAGTCGTGCGGCATCGTCGCTTCTGACGGTGTCGACCTCCGGCAGGAACGCAAGATGGGATACGTCTCGGACGCGTTCGGTCAGGCGCACCTCGATCGCCTGCGCGGCGCGAGTGCGATCGGTCACGTGCGCTACTCGACGGCGGGCGAAGTCTCGATTCACGAGGCGCAGCCCTTTCTCGCGAACACGCACCACGGGCAGATCGCCATTTGTCATAACGGAAATCTGCCGTTCGCGCGCGATGAACGACAACGACTCGAACTCGAGGGCGCGATCTTCTCGTCGACTTCCGACACTGAAGTCGTGCTGCACGGTGTGGCGCGTTCGCGTTTACCGTTGCGCGACGCGATACCGGAAGTACTGAGTGAAAACGAAGGCGCGTTTTCGATGCTCTTTCTGACTCCTTCGGAGCTGATTGCGATTCGCGACAGTCGAGGGTTTCGGCCGTTGGCGCTCGGCCGGTTGGGGGATGCATGGGTCGTCGCGTCAGAGACGTGTGCGTTTGATTTGATCGACGCGCAATACGTTCGCGACGTGGAACCGGGCGAGATGATCGTGATCGATCAGGACGGGTTGCGATCGTCGCGGGCGTTGCCGGAGAAGAAGCATTCGATGTGTCTTTTCGAGCACGTCTACTTTGCGCGGCCTGATTCGTTGATTTACGGGCGGTCGATCAACGAGTCGCGTCACAAGATGGGGCGGCGTCTCGCTGTCGAGCAACCGGCGGATGCCGATCTCGTTGTACCGGTGCCGGATTCGGGCGTGGCAGCGGCGATTGGTTACGCAGCCGAGAGCGGTTTGAGTTTTCGTTTCGGACTGGTGCGAAATCACTACGTCGGGCGCACGTTCATCGAGCCACAACAGTCGATTCGTTCGTTCGGTGTGCGCATCAAGTTGAATCCGGTTCGCGATCTGATCAACGGCAAGCGCGTGGTGCTGATTGACGATTCGATCGTGCGTGGTACGACGTCGAAAAAGATCGTGCGCATGGTCCGTGAAGCGGGCGCGCGCGAGGTTCACGTGCGGATCAGTTGTCCGCCGACGATCAGTCCCTGTTACTACGGCGTCGACACGCCGAACAAGTCGGAACTGATTGCTGCGAACATGACGGTTCCCGAGATATGCGAGTTTATCGAAGCTGATTCGCTTGGTTACTTGTCACTCGAAGGAATGATCGCGGCGACGGGGTTGAGTCCTGATTCGTCGTGCGTTGCGTGTTGGAACGAGCAATATCCGACGCGCATCACGAGAGAAGCCGAGACGATGTGGGAACGCGATCGAGAATCTGTGGCCGCGGAGAATTAACCACGGATGGGAAGAGTCAGGCGAGGCTGTGGTTGTGCAATTGCAGTGCTGTTGGCCGTCGTCGCCGGTGCCGCGTTTTCGTATTGGAAGTGGGTTCGTCCGTGGTTGGCAAAGCAACCGCCACCGGCATCAGGAGCCGAACTGACGGTTCGCATTCTGGACGTTGGGCCGGTCAACGGCGATTCGATCCTGATCTCGTCACCAGCCGGGAAGACTGTTCTGATCGACGCCGGCGATACCACGAAAGGCAAGGCTGTTGTCGAAGCGTTGAAGCGTCACAACGTGCAGCAGATCGACTACTTCATCGCTACGCATCCGCACCCGGACCACATCGGCGGCGCCGCTGAAGTTTTCAAAGCATTCAAGGTGCTGAACGTGATCGACAACGGGCAGGAACCGAGCATTCCACCGGAGCTTCTGCCGGCAAAACCCACCGCAGGAACCGCCAAAAAGAAATCCGCCGCTCCGAAACCGACTCCGACTCCGAAGTCGGCGAAACAAGTCGCGTCGATTACGAAGTTTTACGACGATTACAAAGCTGGGGTAAGTGCGAGTGGCGCGACGTACGCGCAGGCCCAACCGGGAACGAAGTACGATCTCGGCGGCGGTGCGTTGCTGACGATCCTCGCGCCGTCAGAACCGTTCTTCACGAAAGAGCAGATGAAGGGGGGCGGCAACGAACCGAACGCGAATTCGATCGTTGCGCGTTTGGATTACGGATCGTTCTCAATGCTCCTGGCCGCCGACGCAGAAGACCAAACCGAGCACCGTCTGCTGACGAAAGATCTGAATCTCGAAGCGTCCGTTTTGAAGGTTTCCCATCACGGTTCGAAGTATGCTTCGTCAGGAGATTTTTTGAAGCGTGTCAAACCGGAGATCGCGATCATCTCGTGTGGCGCCTGGAACCGTTACGGACACCCGGCGCAAGCGGTGTTGGATCGTCTTCGCACCGCGAATCCTGCTTTGAAACTCTATCGCACCGACTTGAACGGCGAGATCACGCTCACGACGCGCGGCAAGCAGGGTGAGATTGCGGTGAAGACGGCAAAAGAAGCTACAGAGGATCTGTGGGTGGGCCGTATGGCCCAGAAGGACGATTCATCCCGCTCCGGTTTCATCGCGTATGGCGACTTCGGTCCACCACCAAAGCCACGCAAGGCAGAACAGAGCGAACAGAAGTGACGAACCCAATTTCATACGCGGATTCAGGCGTGGACATCGACGCCGCCACGCGGGCGACTGATCGAATCAAAGAGCTCGCGCGCACGACCTTCAACCAGCGCACGCTCTCCGAGATCGGCAGCTTCGGCGGCATGTTCGACGGCGCGTTCCCAAACATGCAGCAGCCGGTGTTGGTCGCTTCGGCTGACGGCGTTGGGACGAAACTGAAGATCGCTTTCGTCAGCGGCGTGCACAATACCGTCGGACGAGACCTCGTGAATCACTGCGTCAACGACATACTGGTCCAGGGCGCACAGCCGCTGTTCTTTTTGGATTACATCGCGACTGGAAAACTGTCGCCCGAAGTCGTAGCGAAGTCGATCAACGATTTGGGCGTTGATGCGGAGAAGGTGAATCCGTATTTTGCATAACTCGTTTGCCCGCATTACGTGAATGACCCA
>DASTOZ010000158.1:0-4136 GCA_035762365.1 Pyrinomonadaceae bacterium
AACACGAACAAGAGTTTGCGGGTCGAATCGGCATTGAAGGCAATGGTTGCAGATGCACGGCCGCGGTTGATTCTGTTCATCGTGGCAGTGGCGTGCGTGTTGTTGATTGCCTGCGCGAACGTCGCAAACCTGCTGCTCGCGCGTGCCACCGGCCGTCACAAGGAGATGGCGATACGAGCAGCGCTCGGCGCGAGTCGCCTGCGCGTGATCCGGCAGTTGCTGACGGAAAGCGTGTTGCTGTCGCTTGCGGGCGGCGCAGTCGGACTGTTGCTTGCGGTCTGGTGGTCCGACTTGCTCGTGGCGCTCGGGAAGGAAGACATTCCGCGCGCGGTCCACGTCGCGATCGACTGGCGCGTGTTGGGATTTACCGTCGGCGTCTCTGTTCTGACCGGACTGATCTTCGGACTCGTGCCCGCGTTTCATTCTTCGAAGAGCGAGCTGGTCGAGTCGTTGAAGGAAGGCGGAAGAGGCACGAGCGAAAGCTCGCGGCGTAATCCGGTGCGCAGTGCGTTGGTGGTGGCGGAGCTGGCGATCGCCGTGGTCCTGCTGGTCTGCGCGGGACTGTTGATTCAGAGTCTGTGGCGTTTACAGAACGTGAACAGCGGTTTGCAGCCGGAGAACGTGTTGACGTTCAACCTGGCACTGCCGGAAGTCAAATACGACACCGACAAGCAGAGCCAGTTCTTCGCGAACCTCAAGACGAAGTTGGAGTCAGCGCCGGGCGTGCAGTCGGCGAGCTCGATATTTCCGCTGCCGCTGAGCGGCGATCGCTTCAGTATCTCGTTCCAGATCGAGGGACGAGAGGTGCCTGAGAAAGATGAGCCTTCCGGCGACTTCTTCACGACCGGCGTCGGTTACTTTCGCACGATGGGGATCCCCATCCTCAAGGGCCGCGAGTTCAATGA
The DNA here is from genome assembly GCA_035762365.1 of Pyrinomonadaceae bacterium. Lineage (GTDB taxonomy): Bacteria > Acidobacteriota > Blastocatellia > Pyrinomonadales > Pyrinomonadaceae > PSRF01. Next base: position 906 of record DASTOZ010000158.1, read on the forward strand.
CAACGATCGGCACGGCTCGACGCCCGTAATCATCATCACCGAGACCTTCGCGCACCAGTATTTCCCGAACGAAGACCCGATCGGAAAGCGCATTCGTCCCGGAATCTCGTCGATCGAAGGTGAAGACTCGATGTTTCGCGAGGTCGTGGGCGTGGTTGGTGACGTGCGCAATCGCGGTCTCAGCACTGATCCGCGCGTGGCGTACTACGCGCCGCACACGCAGGTGCCGTTGAGTCAGATGGTGATGGTGGTCAAGACGAAGACCGAGCCGCACAGTCTCATCTCGGCGATGACGAAAGACGTCGCGACGATGGATCCCGATCTGCCGTTGTTTGGAGTGAAGTCGATGGAAGAATACCTGTCCGCTTCAGTGGCGGCGCCGCGCTTCAACACGACGTTGCTTTCGATCTTCGCCGGCGTCGCGCTGGTGTTGACCGTCGTCGGTTTGTACGGCGTGATGAGTTACTCGGTGGCCCAACGCACGAACGAGATCGGAATCAGGATGGCACTCGGCGCGCAGGGACGCGACGTGCTGCTGATGATCGTCAGACAGGGTTCAAAACTGATTTTGCTGGGACTTGCCATCGGTCTGTTCGGCGCGTACGTGGCGACGCGGCTGGTGGCGAGTTTGTTGTTTGGAGTTAAGGCAAAGGATCCGTTCACGTTCGCCGTGGTGGCGATGCTGCTGGCGATCGTGGCGCTGCTTGCGTGCTACGTGCCTGCGTGGCGCGCGACGAAAGTGAATCCGATGGAAGCACTTCGGTGCGAGTAAAGAATAAGGGGTGTGAGTCATGAGCACGTTGTTTGCTGATATTCGATTTGGCGCGCGGATGTTGTTGAAGAGTCCGACGATGACGTTCATCGCGCTGTTGGCGCTGACGCTCGGCATCGGCGCAAATACCGCGATCTTCAGTGTCGTGCACGCCGTGTTGCTGCGCAGCTTCCCCTACGCCGATGCGGACCGCATTGTGCTCGTGTGGGAGCAGAAGCAGGGCGGGCGCACGGACCAGAACGTCATCAACCTGGGCAACTTCATGGACTGGAAAGAGCAGAACCAGGTCTTCAGCGACATGGCTGTGTTCTTCGATCGCTCGTTGAACCTCACTGGCGACGGCGAACCGGAAGAGGTGCCCGTGCAGTTTGCGACCACGAACCTGTTCTCGGTGTTGGGAACAAACCCGCTGCTCGGTCGCACCTTCAACGCCGACGAAGGTGGCCAGGGCCAACCGGGACTCGCCGTGATCAGCTACGGACTCTGGCAGCGACGTTTCGGCGGTGACACTCAAATCGTCGGGCGACAGATCAATCTCAACAACCAACCGTCGACAGTGATCGGCGTGATGCCGGCAAACTTCGGGTGGCACATTCAAAAGGGAACGCAGGTCAGCAAACCTGCCGACATCTGGATGCCGTTTCAGATCACAAACGACTTGCGCGGACGCCGCGGTCGATTTGCTTCGAGCGTAGCGCGGCTCAAACCGGGTGTCACAATCGAACAGGCGCAAGCCGACATGGACACCGTCGCCGCGCGGCTCGCGCAACAGTACACGTTCAACGCGACGTGGGGCGTGAACGTTGTTCCGCTGCGAACGCAGTTCACCGGCGAGATTCGCAAGCCGTTGCTGATCTTGTTGGGCGCGGTCGGTTTCGTGTTGCTGATCGCCTGCGCGAACGTTGCGAACCTGCTGTTGGCGCGCGCGAGTGCACGACGACGAGAGATCGCGGTGCGAACAGGCTTGGGTGCGAGTCGCTGGCGTATCACGCGGCAGTTGTTGACTGAGAGCGTCATGCTTTCGGTTATCGGCGGAACGCTCGGCGTGCTCGTCGCGTGGTGGGGAACGAAAGCGCTCGTCGCGCTGAGTCCACCGGCGCTAATCGATTTACAGAGGGTTAGCGTGAATCTTCCGGTGCTCGGTTTCACGCTTGGTCTCGCAGTGATCACCGGTCTGATCTTCGGACTCGCGCCCGCGTTGGAAGCGACGCGATTCGACCTGCACAACTCGCTGAAGGAAGGCGGGAAGAACGTCGGCGGCGGTGGTCATCGCCTGCGCAATGTTTTTGTGATCACGCAAGTAGCGCTGGCGCTCGTGTTGTTGGTCGGCGCCGGATTGCTCGTTCGGAGTCTTAATCGCTTGCAGTCTGTCGATCCGGGTTTCAATCCCGAAAACCTGCTCACCGTGCGCGTGACTCTCCCCGGCCAACGTTACGAAGAAGCACCGAAGCGCATTGACTTTTTTCAACAGGCGATCGCGCGCATGAAAGCGATACCCGGTGTCGAAGCCGCAGGGGCAATCAACACGCCGCCGTTTACCGGGCTTTATTCGGGAACGACGGTCGAAGTCGATGGCCAGAAGTTGCCGCCGGGGCAGGAGCTTAAGACCGGGATTTGTGTGACGGATGTGAACTACTTTCAGGCCATGCAGATTCCGTTGAAGCAGGGCCGGTTCTACACCGAACAGGAAGCCACGACGATGCGGCACGTCGTGCTCGTCAACGAGGCGTTTGTGCGCAAGAACCTTGGCGGCGAGAACCCGCTCGGTCACAAACTCACGATCTACATGAAAGACGACAATGTGCCGACGGAGATTATCGGCGTCGTTGGCGATCACAAACATCTCGGTCTCGATACGTCGGTCGAGCCGGTGGCTTACTGGCCGCACCCGGAGTTGGTCTACCCGGGCATGACGATCGTGTTGCGCACGAGAGGCGACGCGAGCGCCGTGGCGCCCGCTGCGCGCGAAGTGATTCGCGGGCTGGATCCGCAACAACCGATCGGCGAGATCAGCACGATGGAGAGTCTGCTGTCGACGTCGGTGGCGCGATCGCGGTTCAGCGCGTGGTTGCTGGCGGTGTTTTCAGTCGTCGCGCTGGTGATGGCGGCGGTCGGGATCTACGGCGTCATGTCGTACTCGGTGCTGCAACGAACGCATGAGATCGGAGTGCGCATGGCACTCGGCGCACAGCGTTTCGACGTGTTGAAGCTGATCGTTACGAAGGGTGTCGTGCTGGCGCTGATTGGAGTCGCGGTTGGACTGGCGGCTTCGTTTGCAGTGACGCGATTGCTCTCGACGTTGTTGTTTGAAGTGACGACGACGGATGCCGTGACGTTCGCGGCGGTGTCTGTGGGTCTGTTTGTAGTGACGCTGCTTGCGTGTTACGTCCCGGCGCGTCGTGCAACGCGCGTCGATCCATTAAAGGCTTTGAGATATGAGTGACATTCGCCAGGCAATC
>DASTOZ010000159.1:0-6397 GCA_035762365.1 Pyrinomonadaceae bacterium
GAGCAAGCGCATGCCGGCTGAAGTATCTTTTTCAGGTGGCATTTGCAGATCGAGTATGGAGATGTCCGGTTTGTAAAACGTCGCACGCCTGATGGCGGTAGGGAGGTCGTTGGCGGTGACGACGTCGTACTCTTCGCACAAGGTCCAATAGAGTTGTTGAGTGATCGTCGAATCGTCGTCGACGATCAGAATCCTGCGCTTCATTTCTGGGCATCTCCTGCTTTCACCGCCAGACTGGTGAGCAAGCTGTGTACCGAAAGGCCGCAGAAGGAAGAAGCCAAGAAACTAAACGGATTTCGTGATTTGCAAGGCGTGTTACGTGTCGACTGTTGGGCACACTTGAGCGCCCGTCTGTCTACGCTAGAAGACTCCCGCCCTTGACCTCGCGCGAACGCTATTGGGAGTTCAGCGGGAAAAGGATTAAGGTCATTGTGGTGGGCGAATTGGTTTGTCTGTTTTTGGTGGCTTTGGCGGCGGTTCAGGCGCGACAGGTTCGTCCTCTTCGCCGACCTCGTCGATGACTTTCAACTCCGCGCCGTACTTCTGATAGCTGCGGAAACGAATGTCGTTCCGGTCCTGGACGATCTGCTGCGCCTCTCGACTCGTGATTAGCACCACGGAATGCGTCGGCAACAGGTATTTTCGTTCATTGATCGTGACCCAGTCGTAGTCGATCAACGTGCTGGCGGCAGTCATCGGAAAATCCCCGGGAATCTCAGTCGCGATCTGCTCAAACCGCAGCACGCGATCCAACTCGCGATCGATCCACAGACGCCCACGCGAACCGACAACCGCACGCGCCCCGGCAGCGATCAATTGCAACGTCGAATTCTCTTTCTTGACTGAGTACTCGTAAACAACCGTGCGCCGGTTCTGGATGGTGTCGGTATCGACGACTTTGAACTCCGCCTGCGATTCAGGTTTGAAAAGATTTGCGACCGACGACACATACTCGACTCCGCTCGACGTCGCACCCGGCGCGTACTTCGTGTAGTCGCTGCTGTTTCGCACTTCATCCGGCACCGGCATTCCATTGAGCGTCAACAGCCGGTACTCCTCGCCCGCGTTCGCGCGATAACCGACCGCAAGCGTGATGTTGTCGTGCGGCTTCCACGTGCCGGTGTTGCCGAACGCGTACGAGCGCTTGATGATCTGCTTGACGAGAAAGTCGGGCATCGCGTTCGCGGCGGCGAGCGTCACGTTGCGCGTCCGTTCGAGCAGTTCGCGTGCTTCAGTTTCGGATGGCAACGCTGCGGCGGTTGGATTAACGCGACGGCGTTCCGCTTCTTCGACGGTGCGGCGCAACAATGCGTCGTTGCCGCTCTTCGTCGAAACGAGCGAGCGCATGCCGTCGGTCAGCGGAAAACCGATCCCACGACGGCGGATCTCCTCGATCAGCTCGTCGCGCTTGTCCGGATTGCGCGGAATCATGTAAAGCAGACCGACGAATTCCTGGCTGCTTAACGGCTTTTCCTGTGTTTGGGCAATCAACCGGGCGGCCGGAAAGATCAAAAACGCCGACACGACGAGCGGGAACAAAAACTTATGAATGCGGTACATCCGGGGAACCTTCCTTCGCCGTAATTAGCGCAATCCGTTCGGCTCGTGTCAACCGCAGAGCCGCGTGATCGCCAACTTCAGCACGTCGGCGCATTTTTCCAATTCATCTACGGGGACGAATTCACCGGTGCGATGCGCTTCGCGGATATCGCCCGGTCCAATGACGACCGACTCGCTGCCAAGCAGCTTCATCTGCGCTGCTTCGGTGCCGAATGCGACGGTTCCGGACGCAATACCGGTGGCCGTTTCCAGCAGAGAGATTAGCGGCGAGTCAGGCGCGGTTTCGAAGCCGAAATCAGCGCGGGTTGCGTGCACTTCGCACTCGAAGTCAGGATCGTTCCGCTGTTCTTCCGCTATTGCTGCTTTCACCAGATTCAGCACGTGGGAGGAAGGTTGCGTTGGAATCGGGCGCCATTCAAGCGTCAAATGGCATTCGCCTGCCAGGACGTTTTTGGCGGAGCCACCACGAATCAGGCCGATGTTTAGTGTGGTGAAGGGAGGATCGAAGGCCGGGTGAAGCTGTTGCTTCAACTCATCGGCAATTACCTCCAGGCGAGTGATAAGGCGCGCCGCGCGAAAGATGGCGGAGGCGCCGAGAGCGGGATACGCGCTGTGGGCCTCACGTCCCCTCACGATGACCTCCGCGAGTGAGTAGCCCTTTCCTGCGCGAATTGGCTTGAGCGACGTTGGCTCGCCGACGATGCTGTACCTCGGATTTATCGATTTTAACTGCGCGAGTTCTTTCGCACCGCGTAAACCGATCTCTTCGTCCGCTGTGAAGATCAGCGCGAGCGGTTTTGTGAGTGCGGAGCGGTCGATGGACTCAACCGCGGTCAACGCGGCCGCGATGAAGCCTTTCGTGTCGCACGAGCCGCGGCCGTAGAGTTTGCCGTCGCGTTCGGTGAGGTTGGTTGCTTCCGGCCAGTTCGGATCGTAGGGAACGGTGTCCGTATGGCCGACGAGCGCGAGTTCGACATTTGGTGTGGCGGAAAAGTCGGCATTCGCGAGCGCTATCAAGTTGATCTTTTCGATTTGGTATTCGTCGATGTAAGCGAAGCGTTTGGTGATCAGGTTCAGCGCGGCGCAGCGCTGTTCGAGAAACTCGACGATGGATTCATTGGAGCGTGACGAGACGGAGTTGATGGCGACGAGTTGCGCCAGTGTTTTCTTGATGTTGGTCATTTGAGATTCAGTTGTTTGCCGTTGACCACGACGTCGCGAATCGCGGTACGTGAGAGTGAGAAGACGATGTTTGCAAGAAGGTCGTCGGGTGAAGCGCCGGCGATCGAGAGATCGTTAAGATCGACGGTGAAAAAGTCGGCTGGTGCGCCGGGTTCGAGTTTACCGCCTTCTTTCAAGCCGATTGCTTTCGCGCCGTTCACGGTTGCGCATTCGAATAGTCGCGCCGCGAGTGCGGACGGGCCTGTTTGGTGTTCGGGTGCTAAGACGTTGCGTTCGTTTTTTTGCAAACGCAGGTGATATTCGAGCGCGCGCGCGTCTTCGAGTAAATCGATCTGGATCTGGCTGTCGGTTCCTAAAGAGACGGGGACGTTGGCGTTGAAATAGAGATCCGCGGGCACGACTCCGTCGCCCAGGTTTCGTTCGGTCGTGGGACATGCGCAAACACCCGCGCCGCTTTTCGCAAGTGCGGCAATCGCTTTCGGCGTCACGTGAATCGCGTGGACGGCAATGAATCGATCGCTCAACAATCCTTCCGTGTCGAGCAGTGCAACTGGTGAGCGGCCGTACTCCTCGATACACGCCGCGACTTCGGCGGGCTGTTCCGCGACGTGCATGTGGACTGGCAGATTTCTTTCATTCGCAAAGCCGATGACGCGTTTCAAGTAGTCGAGTGGAACTGCGCGCACGCTGTGCGGCGCGACTCCCGCCCAGGCCATCCCGTCTTTCGTGTCAATCGAATCGAGCAGTTGGTCCAGGTGCGTGAGGTAAGTCTCCGGCGACTCCTCAATGAAGCGGACCTGTCGCGGGTTTGGTTCGACTTGATGACCCGCGCGAGCGTACGCCACGCGCAGCAACGCGATGCGAATGCCGACGTCGTTCGCCGCGCGAATCACCTCGTGCGCGAGCAGGTTCGGATCAGAGTACGGAGCACCGTCAGGCGCGTGATGCAGGTAGTGAAACTCGCCGACCGCCGTAATCCCCGTCTGCGCCATTTCGAGAAACGCCATTCGCGAGACTGCATAGATCTCTTCGGGCGTCAGTTGCGTAGCCGCGGCGTACATCTGCTCGCGCCATGTCCAGAAACTGTCAGTCGCATTTTGCGATCGATACTCCGTTCGTCCGCGGATGATTCGCTGAAAAGCGTGTGAGTGCGCGTTCACCAACCCCGGCAACATCGCACGCCCGGCGAGACGCGTCGGGCCGGGAACGTTTTCCGATAACTCGACAATCCGTCCACCGCTATCCGCGACGAGTGCCACACCGGAGCGAAATCGCCCATCCGTGTAAATGTAATCCGGTAGCCAAGCCTGACGCGCTTGATTCATTCTTTCACCGCCAACACTTCGCGCGCCGCCGTGCGATCGCCCGTGCAACTGATCCGGCGCGGACCCGGAAGATAACTTAATTCAAAACCCAACGCTTCGTACAATTCGACGATGCGCGGCGTCGCCTGGTTCGAAATCACGACTGGTCCATCGTGTTTCGCCAGAAACTCGGCTGCGCGCTTCTGATCGTTCCAGGAAAAACCACCCGAGCTGTAGGTCGTGAACTCGACGTCATACGGCGGATCGGCGTACACAAAGTCGCCCTTCTTGATGGCAACCCGTTCGACGTCGACATTCGTGAACGTCCAATCGCGCAGCACCGCCGGGTAACTCGAAAAATCGACGTCGTAGTTGACGGTGCTGTATGTTCCAAAGGGAACGTTGAACTCGCCACTCTTGTTAAAGCGGCACAGACCGTTGAAGCACGTGCGGTTGAGATAGTAGAACAACTCCGCGGCCTCTGCGCTGGTCGCGCCGCCGTTTTTGATCAGCTTGTTGAAGCGTGCGCGATGTCGATAGAAGAGCTGTTCGTCGTAGCGCATCTCTATGCACCGCGTGAGAGAAGCTTGTAGATGACGATAGAAGTTGATGAGGTGCGGATTGACGTCGTTGAGCAGCGCACGTTTAGGTTGTAGACCGAGCGCCACCGCAAGTCCGCCGCAGAACGGCTCGACATATCGCCGATCCAGATGTCGCTGCCAGATCGGCGCCAGGTGCGAAACCAGCCAGCGCTTTCCGCCGGCCCATTTCAATGGCGGCTTAATCATTTTCGATTAAGAAAATACCATAGATAAGACTTCGACAGTCGCAGCGGACGATACGCGTAATACAAGGGATGCAGGCGTGCGGGCAGCGCGAGTGCTTGCCAGTCGGAAAAGGTGGGAACGAAGAGAGCGCGCAGCGCGGAGACGAGCGCGTCGCGCTTCCGGTCCATGATCTTGAAGTTGTAGAGGTTCGTTTCCCTCGACTCGATCGTGCGGGCGACGGTGAAGATTTGCTCTCTCATCTGTGTTGCAAGCTGTTTCATCGCGTCTCGCGGATCGACTGTCGTGAAAATCGGCGCTGGAATTTCAACGTCGCTGAACGTCTCGACGAGTTGCAGACCGAGAGCCAGCATCCGCGTCGCATGAGCATCTTCGGCCCGCTTCAGAACAACTGACCAGTCGATCTCCGGCGAAGCGCGAACCATCTCAGCCAGCGACGTGATCCATTCCAGCCGTCGCCACAGGTGTTTCGCGCCGTGCATCGACTGGTAGAGCACCATGTCTTCATCGCTGAACGTCGCGACCATTGTCCCTGACAACGACACCTCACGCAGTCGCGACATCACCTCATCGACCGCGAGTCCGAAGACAAAACTGCGCGGCGCCAATCCCCAATGCAGATCGACGACGGTGAACCAATCGTCGCGCATGAACGGAATTTCACAGTGAAACGCGAGATGCGAAGCGAGTTGCGCGTCAGTTAGTTGCGGCGCCATCGCATAACCCAATGATTCGAGTAACCCTCTCGCCTCCGCGAAGTGCTCGCGATCGATGAGCATGTCGATATCACCCGCCTGCCGCAGCGACACTTCGCCGTACGCCATTTGCGCGAGCACCGCGCCCTTGAAGATCGCCACGCGCATCCCGCGATCTCGCAACAGCCGGTAAGCCGCCAACTGCTTCCCGATCAAATGCAGCACGCTTTGCGAGTTTGCCACCGACTCGCGCTTCAGTCTCGATAGGACCTGTGCGGGAACCAGGTCCGCCGCCGCGCCGGCGACAACTTTGGCGAGGTTCTTTTGCAACAGCGGTAGCAGACCATGACTGAACGCCGTTGCGATCACGTAGTCCCAATCGAGCGGACCACGCACCAGCTCGCGCACCTCGACCACGACGCGCGGCTCGAGCTCGCGCCGTGCAACCGTCAACAGTAGTTGTTCTTCAGCCCGGAACACGGATTTGGAAACGAATACGGATCTTCAAACGCTATACTTCTCAGTTACATCGGCGGCGAAATCAATGGCCTTGTCGAGTTCACCAAACCGGTGCGGGAACTCTTTCAGCAACTGCGTCGCAATCGTTTCAATCGAATTCGCGCCGCTCATTTGCGAAAGCACAAACCGTACGACTGCGCCTTCCTCGCTTGCCACCGGCAAGTAAGTGTGCGCTCGTTTCCGCAACTTCGACACTGACAACGGCACACCGAAAAACGTCGATTGTTTGAAGCTTGCTTTCGGCGAATCAGACGCGCTCGCGGCAAAGAAATCCGTGTCCCAACGCCAAACGTAATCGCCGGCAACGTAATCCGCTCGCAGTCTCAGACAAATCCGATCGCCTTCAGTAACG
>DASTOZ010000160.1:0-2288 GCA_035762365.1 Pyrinomonadaceae bacterium
AAGCCTAAAAAGATGAGCTTGGAGCTTTGTGCTTTGTTCTTTGTCAAAGAACAAAGTTCTAAGAACAAAGCTCAAAATGGCAGTTGTTTAAGGGTTATTAGCAACGGAGAAAATCAAGTGTTTCGATTTCAACAAGAAAAGACGCAACTAGCTCCTGACTTTGAAGCTATTCGTATCTCACTTGCGTCACCGGAAAAGATCCGGCAGTGGTCGCATGGTGAGGTGACCAAGCCGGAAACAATCAACTATCGAACGTTCAAACCCGAGCGCGACGGGCTCTTCTGCGCGCGCATCTTTGGCCCGGTAGCCGATTGGGAGTGCCTCTGCGGGAAATACAAACGCATGAAGCACCGCGGAGTGATCTGCGACAAGTGCGGCGTCGAAGTTACGCAGGCGAAAGTGCGCCGCGAGCGATTGGGCCATATCGACCTTGCCAGCCCGTGTTCGCACGTCTGGTTTTTCAAAGGTCTGCCCAGCCGCATCGGCCACCTGCTCGACATCCCGTTGCGCGAACTCGAGAAGGTGCTCTACTTCGAGTCGTACATCGTGATCGATCCCGGCGACGTGCCTGGGTTGAAAGAGCGGGAGCTTGTGAGCGACGAGCGTTATCGCGAACTCGTCCGCGACTATCCCGCGCAATTCGTCGCGAAGATGGGCGCCGAAGCGATCAAGGAATTGCTCGCGATCGTTGACGTCGAGGAACTCGCCACCGATCTGCGCAAGCGGATGAAAGAAGAGACCTCGCAACAGAAGAAGCTCAAGTACTCGAAGCGATTGAAAGTCGCGACCAGTTTCCTGAAATCCGGAAACCGTCCCGACTGGATGATCCTCGACGTGATTCCGGTGATTCCACCCGAGTTGCGACCGTTGGTGCCGCTCGATGGTGGACGTTTCGCGACGTCTGACCTGAACGACCTATATCGACGCGTCATCAACCGCAACAACCGTCTCAAGAAGCTGATGGAGCTGCGCGCGCCGGAAGTCATCGTGCGCAACGAAAAGCGCATGCTTCAGGAAGCGGTTGACGCGTTGTTTGACAACGGCCGTCGCGGACGCGTGTTGCGCGGCGTCAATAATCGTCCTCTCAAATCTTTGAGCGGAACGTTGAAAGGCAAGCAGGGACGTTTTCGTCAGAACCTGTTGGGCAAGCGCGTCGACTATTCCGGGCGCTCAGTTATCGTTGTCGGTCCCGAGTTAAAACTGCACCAGTGCGGGTTGCCCAAGAAGATGGCGCTCGAACTGTTCAAGCCGTTCATCTACAACCAGCTCGAGAAGCAGGCGCATGCCGCGACCATCAAGCAAGCGCGCGAGATGGTCGAACGCCAGGAACCGGTCGTTTGGGACATCCTGGAAGAAGTGATTCGCGAGCATCCAGTGCTCCTGAATCGCGCTCCGACGCTGCACCGTCTCGGCATTCAGGCGTTTGAACCCGTACTCGTCGAAGGCAAGGCGATCAAGATCCACCCGCTCGTCTGCACGGCATTCAACGCCGACTTCGACGGCGACCAAATGGCGGTGCACATTCCGCTGAGTCCGGAAGCGCAGATCGAAGCGGCAGTGTTGATGCTTTCGAGCAACAACATTCTGAGCCCGGCGAGCGGACAGCCAATCGCCGTGCCGTCGCAGGACATCGTGCTCGGTATTTACTACCTGACTCGCGATCGTCCGGGCGCAAAGGGTGAGGGCCGCGTGTTTGCTTCGCTCGAAGAAGTGCTGCTCGCACTCGACGCTGGCGAAGTCACAACCCAGACGCCGATCAAGCTCCGCATCATGGGCGACTTGATCGATCTTGTTCAGGAACACGATCCGCAGGACATCCTGCGCGCGGTTGTTCAGGACGACGTGCGACGCGTTATCAACACGACCGTGGGTCGCGTGATCTTCAACGACTCTATCCCGGCCGGTCTCCCGTTCATCAACGGCACGTTGAAGAAGAAGGGACTCCAGTCGCTCGTCAACTATTCGCACATCCGCCTGGGCCACGAGATGACCGTCAAGATGCTTGACGATCTCAAGACCCTCGGCTTCCTGTATGCGACCAAGGCCGGCATCTCCATCGGCATCGACGATCTCGTCACGCCGTCGGCGAAGAAACCGTTGGTCGACAAGGCTGACAAAGACGTAATCGCGGTCGAACAGCAGTATCTCGACGGTGTCATCACAAACGGTGAACGATATAACAAGGTCATCGCGATCTGGTCTGAGGTGACGGACAAGGTAGCGAAAGAGATGTTCAAGGCAATGGACGATCGCGAACGCGCCAGCGGTGAGCTCAATCCGATCCTCGT
>DASTOZ010000161.1:0-9000 GCA_035762365.1 Pyrinomonadaceae bacterium
GTCTTGCGGGTGCGTATCTTGTGAAGGGCAATCTGCTGCTGCGCGTGGGACGCAGTGCTGATGCTTTGGTCGCGTTCGGTGAGTACCTGCGTCTCGAACCGCGTGGTCCGTTAGCCGACGAGACCCGCGCGCTGGTCGAGAAGATCAAAAAGGCGACCGCACAGAGTCGCTGAGCGACACGCCGAGGAACGCTGCGTAACGTTCCGCGGCTTTAGTAATCGCGGCTTTTTCAGGTGTGGTTAAGGATCGAGCGGGGGTGACTTCGATCGTCAGCGAGTTCCTGCCGAGAGTTCCGTACCATAGTCCCACTATTCTTCCGTCCATGATGATGTTTTGCCCAAGCGCGCCCCAGGTGGTGATTTGCGAGACGGCGGCCGGATCGAAGACGAGTTGCCGGTGTTTGTAAGCGACGTTGTATTCGTCGAAAGACGGGAGGAGATGCGCTTCCTCGTTGCGCGCGCTTGAACCCGACCGCCTGGCATTCGCAGTCGCCAGGCTAAAGTAAACGGATTCTTCGATCCGGATCGTTTGAATCTCGCCATCCAGCATCTCGATCGCGCGTCGCGCATCGCTCGTCGTCAATCCCGACCACCACACGAAGTCCGCAACAGTCGCTGGTCCATGACTCGTGAAGTAACGTCGCGCAAGCTCTGCTAACGCTTCGTCGCGATCAAACTGCTTGCCTGCCGGCACGCGCTCGTCGATAAGGGCGTAAGTAAACTGGTTCCCTCGCCGTGGACCACTGCAAACTATGCCGTCCAATTCCGCGCGAAGCAGGATATGCGCCATGCGAACTGTGTCATCTGCCGCGATGCCGCTGCGATTCAGGACGGCTTTCAATTCTGATCGCGTGAGATGCTTCTCGCCTGTCAGCGCATTCGTCAACGCGCGGTGGGATCGTTTGAAGACGGCGGTGTCGAGCTCGTATTTGCGAAAGGTTGAACCGCAGCTCAGATTTATTCGCGGCCCCGTCAGTTGCAACAACCAGCGAATGTCATCCGGCGCTACGAAGTGCCAGGTCGGCCGCAACAAATGTGTGCGAACGATTTCGCCGCGGTTGAACGCATCTTCGATCGACGCATTCGTCGCCTTTCGCATGCGCAACGCGAGCGCCCACTTCGCCGCGTGGAACTCCTGTGCCTGCACCGCGCCAAACCATCGCACTACCTCATGCGGCTGCCTGAATGTTGGTGAGGAAAGCTTGTGATTGCGGAGTCGCTCGGAAATTAACGCCGAACAATCGCGCTTACCGGTAGACATTTCCGTTCCAGCGCAGGATCTTTCGTGACAACGTGCGGCCGCCGTCGTCGATTCTTCCCTTTTCACTATCGACGTAGACGACGAAACTCGGCGCCAGCGCATTGCCACGCACGACCTTCAGCGGCTCAGCGCCACTTGCCTCGAGCAACATTGCCGACGACATTTGATTCGTCGGTCCGTGCTCGTCGCGAAAGAGGTTCTTCGGCGCCGCCTGGTTCGTTCGCGAATCGATTGTGAAGTAGTAGTTCGTGAGACTCGGATTCAGCCCGCCGCTTCCCGTTGAGACTTCGATGATCTCCTCCGTGTTGAGCCGGGCAAACGCGACGTTGACAGAATTGTCGGCTCGCGAGAAGTAACCGTCCAGCGCCTGACTGACGAAAACCTTGCCGCCATTGCGATGAAGCAGGAACGCATTCGATCCACCGTACTCGGTCTGATAACACGGATCCGGTAACAACATCAGACGAATACGATCGTTTCCAAACAACCAGAACAGATACCCGCCCTGCAAAAGATTCCGTCGCTGTTCCGCCGTCAACGCACCGGGCTTCTGGGCGAAATCACAAACACTCAGATCGACCGGATCCGCGGTCCACCACGCCGCGTCGGAGAACGCGGACAGTTCCGACATCAACGCCTTGATCGCAGTATTACGTGCCGGAAGCTTGAGGATCTTTTCGTCCCAGTCGTTCGCCTCGGCGCCGCACTCGTAGCTGAGTTCTGGTTGAGGTTTGAGCGCAACGAGCACCGGACGCTTGCAAACAAGCGGTGCTTGGCGTCGCTGCGCAAACGAATGGCCTGGGCCTGTAAAGCAGATTGCGACGATTAAAATGAGTCCGCGTCTCATCACCACGCAAAGTTCCGCGCTCATTTCGAGGCGAGCTTGTCCGTGTCGAACGCGTACGCCACTTGTCCCGCCGTCAACACCAGCAAGCGCTTCCCATCCAAACTGAAACGCGTAAACGCAGCGCCAGTCTTGAAGCGAAGACGCGCCTGCGAGTTTCCCGTGTTCAGATCGTACACGGTAACTTCGCCGGGATAATTCTCGACCGCGATCTGGTTCGCTCTCGGGTTCATCGCGGCGTTCGCGCCGAAGAACCGGTGACGCAGATCGCCTTCTTTGATCGAGTAGATCAGCACGCGGTTGTTGTCGTCGCGCAAGACCAACCAGTTGCCTTCCGAGAAGCCCGACTCGATGTCGAACGAACCTTTGCCGGTTTCGAGCAGAAGCGTACCGACCGACTTGCTGTCAAACGCGTCGAACACTTCAACGAGGTAGTCGTCGTCTTTGTTACCCATTTGGCGCGAGCGCTCTACCAGCGTTGGGTCTTCTTTCAGTCGCTGCTTACCGGCCTCACTGCCGAGACTCCAGTACAGGATCACGCGGCCGGAGTAGTCGTCGAAGAAGTATCCGGGAGCTTCTTTGGGGAAGTCTCTGGTCCACGCCACCTTGTCGTTGATGACGTCGCGCAATTCGAAACGCACTTCGCGGCTCAACGACTCGCCACGATCCGTGTCTTCGGCTTCAGAATCATCCTCCGCCGCTTTTTTCTTCTCCTTCGCTTTCTCTTTTTCGATCTCCTTCAGCGTCTTCAAACTCGTGCGAACGAGCACGAATCGGCCGTACTGTCGCGCTCCGCGCTCCGGGATCTCTCGCAACACGTTTACCTGACTCTTCGGCGCATCGAGGTAGACGAGACTGTGATTCACAGGTTCCTGCTTGGGAAAATCGCCGATGGCTGTTCCGTTCGGAGCGATGATCGCGCCGCGAAACCCGCGCACGTGCAGCTTCCGTTCACCGGTCGCCAGGTCCCAAACGCCGCCGCGCGTCTTCGACGAAATCGCCAGCCACTGCAAGTTGTCGGAAACATTCGCCGCGTAAATGCGGTTCATCGAGGCGACCGGGATATCGAGACTTGCCCTTTGCTCGAGACGGAGAACTTTCGTTTCAGGGTTGAATGTTGCGTTCGAGATCGCAATGCTGCCTGACACCAACTCAGAGATAAGCACATCGTTCCAGAGCGCTGCCGTACGCTTGTTAAAGCCGCCGATCAGCTCGCCACGATCGAGATCGAAGAACGCGATATTGTCGCGCCAGGTCGATTTGAGCATGGCGTATCGCGGGTTGGCCGTAAGCTGCATGTCGTTGGCGGCGAGTTTGAATTTCGCAATTCTCTTACCGAACGGGAACGTGAAGATACCGCCCTCATCAACGTTCATCGGCATCGTCGCCAGGATCTTGTCCGGAGCGAGGAAGATAAACGAACCTTTGGTGGCCTTCTTAAAATCGCCGCTTGGCGAAATTTGTTTACCAGTCGAAAGATCGAGCGCCAACGCATCGGTCTCACCAATCGCTCGCGAATCGATGAAGATACGGAAGCGATACTGATTCGAACGACCGGCGAGGAGGTAATGCGAGTCGGGCGAGAACTGTAGATTGAACAGCGCATTATGGTGTGAAGCATCCTCGTCGTCGGCAGCGCGACCGACGATCCAAAACAAGAGCTCGAGTGCGTTGAGCGTCGCGAAATCTTTTTTCTGGAAAACTCTCTTTCCTGTTTGAGTCTCCATCACGCTCAGGCCCAGGTTGTAGTCAACGCATGCGAGGTACTTGCCGTCAGGTGAAAATTGTTGTTCCCAACAATCGCGCCTGACGACGAGTTCGCGGACCTCGACGGGTTTCGCGTCGGCGATGCTCCACTTTTCAAAGCGCAACGACTCGGTGCCAAAAACTACGAACTTCCCATCGGGTGTAAACGAAGCGGGACGCGCGTCGGTCGTCGGGATCTGGAAAGCGACTTTCAACGGCTCGCGTTGCACTACAGTGACCGCGAAATCGTCCTGGGCCAGAAAGTACTTGCCATCGCCGGCGATCGCGACGTGCCAGATATCGCTCTTGAGTTGCGGCGCGAGTTCCTTTTTCCAAAGCAGGCCCGGCAGTTCTTCAGTGATCTGGCTCTGACGAAACGACACGACGTCAGCCTGCCAGCTCAGAAACTGTTGCGAAGCATTGGCACTTCGGTTGTCGCGGCACGAAGGCGGGAGCAGCTCCGTGGCCTTGATCATCTCGCGCAATCGCTTGTCGGCAGGACTGGTGCCGCCGAAAATGTTTGTGAACCAGTTTCCAGACTTCGCTTTTGCTTCTGTAAGCCGCGCAAAGAAATCTGAGAACGCGTTTGGATCGTAACCAGCGGCGACCATCGCAAACAGTCCGATGCGATCCGCCTCGAGCTGCTGTGCCGACTCGTGGCCTGAACCACGCGACACGCTCTTCGTGCGCGCGCGTTCGATCAGCAGGTTGAACTTGTCCGTTATGTCTTTGCGATCGCCGAGCTGAGTGACGTTGAGAATCTTTTTGAAGAGTTCGGACATGTCGCTGGCGGAGTGACGCACCGTCGCGTGGCCGAGCTCGTGGGCCATCACGCCCGCCAGTTCGTCTTCGGTCTTCGTAAAGGCGATGAGCTTGCGCGATAGGAAGATGTATCCACCGGGTGTGTTGAAGGCGTTGGCGTCTGCAATGTCGATGATGAAGAACTGAAACTTCAGACCGGTCGGCGGCATGTGGCGCACGAGTCGCTCGCCGATGTCGCGCACGTACGCGAGCAGCTTTTCATCCTTGAGATACCTTGTCTCGCCCGCCATGCGCTGGTAGTTGAGCTCGCCGAGGATCATCTCCTGTTCGGGGGAGAAGATGTTGTAGTTTTGAGAGTTTGCGGTAATTGGCGGTGGTTGGCACTCCTGGGCGGAAGCAGGAACACAGCCGAGCGCAAAGCAAAAGAGTAGAGAGAGGGAGAAGATAGTTTTTCTGGACAAGGCGACTCTCCGTAAGGGCACGCAGCCAGAGGATTCGGTCAGTTATTGTCTTAAACCACTACGAAGCTAACCCGTGCGGTATCAAATGTGGGCACCGAAGATTAGCCCAGACGGTTCTGAGGGTCAAGGAAAAGCTTATTTCAGTAGTGTCTCAAATTAAGGTTTTTCTCTGCGGCCTCTGCGTATACTCGGCGTCTCTGCGTTGAACGAGCCATTTAACGCAGAGAGGCAGAGAGGTACGCAAAGTTCGCAGAGATAACTCCCAATTTAAGACACCACCCTTATTTCTTTATCTGACTCTGCGGGTTGCGGCGTAAAGGGCCAGGGCGGAACCGCCGACGAACATCAGGGCGCCGCCGATTACGCGAGTGTAGTTCGGAAGCTCGCGCACTTCAGATTCGGTGATGACTACGGCCGATTTGGGCTCGACGTAGAGCGCGCGGTAAGTAATCACGCCACCGGCCGTAGCTAACAGGATGCCGACGATCAAGAGGAGAGCTTTCATAATGCGTCCGGCGTTGAGCCTGGTGCTTTGTACTTAGTACTTTGTAATCGCAACGGGCGTCAGCGTCCCTTGAACGCTGGTTTGCGTTTCTCGAGGAACGCACTCACGCCTTCGTCTTTGTCTTCAGTTGAAAAGCAGAGCGCAAACAAGTCGACTTCGCGTCGCAGGCCTTCGTCGAGGTTCGAACGCGACGCGAGTTTCACTGCTTCCTTCGCGAGCTGTAGCGCGACCGGACTCTTGTCGGCTATACGCTGCGCGATTTCCATCGTCTTCGCTTGCAACTGGTCCGCGGGCACAACGTGATTGACTAAGCCGATCCAGTAGGCTGTTTTCGCATCGATGATCTCGCCGGTGAGGATCATCTCCATCGCTTTTCCTTCGCCAACGAGACGCGTCAAACGCTGCGTACCGCCACCACCCGGAATAATGCCGAGGTTGATCTCCGGCTGACCGAACGACGCGGTCTCACTTGCGATACGAATGTCGCACGCCAGCGCGAGCTCACAACCACCACCAAGACAGTAGCCGTTGATCATCGCGATCACGGGCTTCGGGAATGTGTCGATCGCGGTGAACAGTGAGCGGCTTGTCATCACGTCGCGCTGTGTGATGGACGTTCGTCCTGCAAACTCGGCAATGTCGGCGCCGGCTATAAACGCCTTGTCTCCAGCGCCTGTGAACACGACAACGCCAACGGAACTGTCGTTTCGAAGTTCATCGAGCAGCGCCGCGCCTTCTTCGCGAGTCTTGATATTTAGTGCGTTTCTCTTGTCCGGACGATTGATCGTAATAATAGCGACGCGCTCACGTTTTTCGAGCACGAGCGTCTCGTAGGTTTGCGACATTGAAAGCTCCTGTTGCCAAGTTTTGGATCCCGTGTTGTTAAGAAAACACGGATTCTATCACTTGGTGGGTTCGTCGCGCTTCTTCACATAGATGTCGCCGCGCTTGGTCATGTCGGCTTTTTCGGCGAGCGTCGCAACGACGGACTCGAGGAGTTGCCGGTTCTCGATCTTGAAGCTGGTGATGCCGCTGACTTTCGAGTCGGGATCGCTGTATTGAATGGTGAGATATTGGACTTTCGTCTTGATGAACCGCGCGGGCACGGTGAAGATCACGGGCACTGCACTCGCAACAGTGGCTGCCGCGGGCTGCTTTTTCTTCGTATCGGCGAATGCGGACGTGATTGAGTTGTACGGGATCGGAATCTCTTTCGGCGTCTTCTTGTCTTTGAAGACCAGCCGCTCGTTCTCGTCGTCAAACGTCAACGTGCCTTCCATCGTCTTGTTGTAACCGAACACGCCGCCTTCGTATTTGGCTTTCACGGTACTCGGCGCGGCCGGTGGCGCGGCTGGTTTGTTGTTCGGGTCCGGTTCGATCGAGCGCGGCCGTTGCGCAACAGCGCCGGTGAGCATCAGTCCGATCAGCAGTAGAGTCAAAACAGTTCGCATGTAAGTTCTCCTTTACAATCCCGCTCCTGCCCACGCTGGCACGCGATACAGAATCCACCAAAGTAAGATTTGAATGATCAGTACGACCACGCCCACGATTGTGCTCGCGTAACAGACGAAACGTCCATCGCGCGACTGCTCCGAAGCGTACGATCTGACGACGCCCACTGCGCCGACCACCACCGCCCCCGGACAAAACAGAATGCCCAGGTACGGCACTAACGAGTACGTTGCAAATGCACGAGCAGTGTCGGGGAGACTAGTCATGCCGAGTTGTCGCTACTTTGCAAACGGTTTCACGCGCTCGATCGAGTCCTTCAGGTCCGGGTCGTTAGGAGCGAGCGCCGATCCGCGCTGGTACGCGCCAAGTGCTTTCGCGTATTGCTTGCTGACTTCGTACGCGTAACCGAGTTCGCGATAAATATTCACGTCGTCCGGCGATTTTTTCGCTGCTGTTTCCAACGCGGCGATCGCTTTCGGCATTGCGCCCGCGCGTGAATGAGCGACGCCGAGAAGATAGAACGTAACACCGGTCGCATCCTGCGAGGCACTCGCGCGTTCGAGCGCCGTCGCGGCTCGCGCAAACTGTTTCGATCCGATTAAGGCCTGACCGAAGAGGGTCACAGCTTCTACGTCAGTGCGGAGTTTGATCAAACCCTCACCAGCACGCACGGCGTTCAGATAATCCGCCTCGGCCTTTTCAGGATCCTGGCTCATCGCCGCTCGACGCAGATACGCGGACGTCAACAACGTCCAGGCGCCAGTCAGGCGACTATCATTCACCGTCGCACGATTCAACGACGCGATTGCGCCGTCGAGATCGTTCTTCGCAAGCGCGATTTGGGCCAGGTAAAAGAGCGACAACGAATCTTTCGGATTCAGCTTTACGACTGCGTTGAAACTCTTCTCGGCGTCCGCTGTCTTGCCCGTTTTGTATTCCGCGATGGCCCGGTAATAGAGCATCATCACGTCGGGCTTGTCGTTATTGCGAGTCGCCGCGACTAAATAAGGCAGAGCCTCTTCGTATTTCTCGCCGAGCACGTAAGCCTGACCCAACGCGCTCTCCGTGTTCGGATCTGCCTGCTTGGAACTACGCTGCAATTCAACGGCTTTTTCGAGATCCTTCGCTGCCTCTGCGTACTGCTTTAAGTTGAGTTCGGCGAAACCCGCGATCTTCCACGCTTCCGGATCGTTGGGATACGTGACGGCAAGCTCCTTCGCTTCCTTCGCCGCGGCTGCAAACTGTTTCTGTTCGAGCAAAAGATAGGCGTGCTTCGTGTCGGCGCTGCCGACCGTGTTCGCTACGGGTCGAACCGGCTGAACGTCCAACAACGAATCGTTCGAGCTCGTGCGACGCGAGGTCGGGGTCGGCCGCGGTTCAGGTCGGAGCAACGGATCTGACGCGGGTTTTTCGGCGCTCGCGCTAGTTTTCGTCGATTTTGTGGCGCGTCTTGGCCTCGTCGATTGGGCCTGAATCACAGATGCCGCAAGCAAAACGGCGGATCCAGCGCTCAAGAAACGTGTCATCAGGGTAGATCTCGTCATAATGGTCAGATTGTATTCGGGAGAGGATAGGTTTGAAAGCTCAACCTAATGATTCACTCTAATTCGTGGTTCCGTGAGCTTCGGATGCGGCTGAGCGGGCAGAGTTTGCCTGTGGGGTTTGGGTTAATTGAGGACGTCGCGGCGCACGAACTCGAAACAACCGATTAGAACGGCAACGATTCCGCCGGCGATGCCGAGCACGAGCGCGGCGGTGCCGCGCCCCTCGAGAAAGATGTTCATCGGCAGTAACCAGGGATAGTACTTTCCGATCGCGGCACTCGCCGCAAACAGCGCGAAGAACGTTCCGGCGATGCCCGTGCCCAGCGGGATCGGAAAGCCCGACCAACGCACGCTCACCCACGTGTGGATCGCGATAATCAGCCACGACGCCAGCCAAACGAATGTCGCGTGCCTGGCTATCCAGCC
>DASTOZ010000162.1:0-3679 GCA_035762365.1 Pyrinomonadaceae bacterium
CACGCGGACGCTGGGGACCGGCGAGCGTGACGAGCTGACCGCAATTAACAACAGCGAAGGTCCTACTTTCTTTTTCCGAGAACATAGATCGTGATCCCGATAGCGTTTGCTATCACAACTGTACCCGCGATCTTAAGCGCAAACGTCAGAAGATTTCCGACTTCAGTAATCGGAACGATGGCGAAACGGATATAGATCAAAGTGACGATAAAACCCGACGCGCACGCGAGCTTGAGCCACCACGGCGATTTCACGCCCAGCGCCTTCATGCCAAACAGCGGTATCGCGAACAGAACCAGGTACGTCAGAGCGTAAAAAACACCGCCCGCATTGTCGATCAGTTGAAACGCTTCGTGCGCCTTGACGCCCAACAGGCTGAGAACGGCGAGCACCATCGTCACCGTGCCCACAAACAGAATCGAGTTGACGGGGGTTTTGTACGTGGGGTGCAGACGGCTAAACCATGCGGGTAACAAGCGGTCCCAACCGGCAACCATCGGCAGCCGTGTGTTGCCCGCAAAATAGATACTCATCAGTGCTATCGACCTGACTGTAATTCCAAGAATCGCGATCGAGCCGATCGTGCCGACCCATCCGAGAGATCTGAATCCGATCGAAAGCACTTGCGGAATCGGCCCGATCACGTCCGTCTGATCGCGCGGCACAAAGGCGAGCACGGAGCTGGTGCCGAGGATGAACATCAGCGCGATGATTGGCGACGCGATCACTACGGAGCGTCCGATGTTTCGCCCGGGTGAGCGAGTTTCGCCGGCGAGTATCGCCACGTATTCGAATCCGGTCAGTGCGCCGAGTGCGAGCTTGCTCGCGACGTTGATGTTGTACTCGGTGAACGTCGGAAGGTGAAGTGAGAAGGGCTGGTACGGTCCGGCGGTTGCCGCCTTGTAAGCAACGAACGGCAGCGCAATCAAAATGCCGAAAGTTACAAGGTGCACTAACGCGCCCACGTTGTGAATCCACTTGCCGAGACCCAGACCGCGCGTCGCCGCTATGACCATGCCGATTACCAGAACAAAGCTTATGGGCAGGATCCACGCCGGGTTGTCTTTCATCTTTTCGGCTGACGGGCCAATCGCGTAGGAGATGTTTGTGGTGACGACCAGACCGATGCCTGCGAGAATCGAGATGGCAAACACCCAAAGGTTCCAACCGACCATGAAGGCTACGAAGTCGTTGAAGGCGAGCTTGGCCCATTGATAAAGACCGCCTTCGAGTGGCATGAGACGGTTGAGGAAGATCACGGCGACCGCGAGTGGCAGGTAGAAAGTGACGATCGCCAGAATCCAGAAAACGTTTTGATCGTTGCCTAATCGCGCGGCCCAACCTACCCAGAACGTGCCGACGACGAACACGACCTGCGTGAGGACGAGATCGAACAGTCCGAGCTCTTTTTTCAGGACGCCGCTACGCGCCTCGACATCGCGCTCGAGCTGAGTCACGTTTGGAGAGGGGGTGGTCAAAACGCGCGCTTGTATATCACGCCTGTGCGAAGCGCGCCAAGGACTTTTCGGGTTTATAGCGAGAGACTCACAAAAGAAAATTTGTTATGTGAGTTTCGCGTGTTAGTTGACGCGGGTTATAGCGGGAGACTCGCATTTTAAAAAAAGCGGTAATGGCCTTTGATGGTCCATGCGAGCAGCACGTCTTCGATGCGGGCGCCGGCGCCGATGTTATGGATGATGAGGAAGCGGTCGTCTGAATCGGAGATCATGTTCGTCACGATCCCGATGTGATCGACGCCGTTCGTTAATTCCCACGCAACGACGTCGCCAGGTTGATAATCAGCTGCAACGTCGCTGATCGCCAACGATTTCCCGCGTCGGTCGAAGTATTTCATGAGGTTCAGCACGCGGCGATGATCGATGTTCTTGTCGATCGCGGTCGCACCCCATCTTGTCGGGTACTCGGAGCGCGCCGCCTTCATGTCTTCGTGAACTTCTTTTTGCAGGTCGATCCCGGCCTTGCGAAATGCACGCACGACGACGTCGGAACAAACGCCGGTCTTTTCAGGCACGTCGCCGTTGGGATAGTCGAGCGCGACGTAAGCGGGATCGTACTCCGTCGTCACACCCGCCTGCGCGATCGCGCCCTCGAGCATTTGTTTGAGTTGCGGTGAGACGTTGTTTGGAAGTTGTTTGATCGTCGGCCGCGGCGGCGCCGCTGGACCGCGACTGATGTGCTGCGTGTATCGTTGCTCGCAGCCGCCCGCCGCCAACAGCGCGATCACACAAGCGAGTGCGAAGTTAAGTCTCGGAAGCTTAGGAAGTTGCATGTTGGGCCAGCCACTGCTTCACGTCTGCGCGCATCTCCGGCACGATCTCGTGTGCGGCGTGGTAGCTCTTAGACGCTACCGAGCGGGCCCGAGTTCCCAATTGTTTCGCATAATCCGCGACGCGCGACGGCGGATAAAACTCGTCCTCGGTCCCGGTAAGGTGAAACACATCGATTGCCGCCTCGCGATAGACCGAACTCGTTTCCCAGTCGCCCGGAATCCCGCCGCAGATCCCCACGACGCCGCGCAAGTGTTCCGGATGCGTAAATGCAAAGCGATAGTTCAAAGCGCACGACTGCGAGAAGCCCAAGAGAAACACACGCGACGCATCGGCGACCCCTTCGCCCGCCAACCGCTGAATCAAATCGATCAGCGCCTGGTGGTGGACCGCGACTGACTCTTCGCTCCGATAACTGGTCAACCAGCCGAACCCATAACGCAGTGGACCACCGGGTTGTCGCGGTTCCTTGATGTGCTGGTGAAACCCCTGCAACGAAGCGATAGCGAAACCTTCGGGCGCCATTTGTTGCGCCTCGCGCATCATCTGTTCCTTGAACGCGCCGTAACCGTGCAGCGCGATCAGCAGCGGCGCGTGTGATTCCGCGGCGGGTTGCAGGTCGTAATAAATATTGAGGCTCGCTTTAATAATTTGATCCGTGATTGTTTTATTCATCCGTGTTCCATTTTTTGGAAAGATGCTACGATGATGACACAGATTACAAGCCAATTTGGAGAGGTGTCACGCAATGAAATTTCCAGGCGGTTTGAATATTCAACAGATGATGAAGCAGGCGCAGGTCATGCAGGAGAAGATGCAGAAGGAGATGGAAGACTTGCGCGTCGAAGCGTCAGCGGGTGGCGGCGTCGTCACGGTGCAGATGAAAGGCAATCACGAGATCACGATGCTGAAGGTTGATCCGGAGGCGGTGAAAGACGGCGACGTCGAGATGCTTCAGGACATGATCATGGCCGCGGCAAACGAAGCGAACCGCAAAGTGGATGAAGCGATGAAAGGGAAGTTGGGTGGAATGTTGCCGCCGGGACTTGGTGGTCTGTTGGGTTAACGATGCTGGAGTACGCAGAGCCTGTAACTAAATTGATCGACGAACTGAAACGCTTGCCCAGCGTCGGGCAAAAATCTGCACAGCGACTGGCATTTCATCTGATGCGTGCTCCTGACACGGATCTGGAACGATTAATTACTGCCATCAAAGACGTGAAGCAGCGCATCGTTCTTTGTTCAATCTGCAACAACCTCACGGAGATCGATCCATGCCGGTTTTGTTCGTCGCCGTCGCGCGATCATTCGGTGATCTGCGTCGTCGAGGAGCCGCACAGTCTTGTCGCCGTGGAAAAGACGCGCAGCTTCAAGGGCGTGTATCACGTGCT
>DASTOZ010000163.1:0-2437 GCA_035762365.1 Pyrinomonadaceae bacterium
GCTCGTCGAAAGGAGGTGACAAACAGATGCGCCTGACGGAGATGGTGTCATGCTCTGGTTGAGCGGCGAAACTTAGCCCGAGCTTACTCGCTCAGGTTCTGAGCGGGCTACCCAGCCAACCTGCGAACGCAAACGTGATTGTCGGTTTCGACACGGCCGACGACGCCGGCGTATACCGTCTGCGCGACGACCTCGCGCTCGTGCAAACTGTCGACTTCTTCACACCCATCGTCGACGACCCGTACGACTATGGCCGGATCGCGGCACTCAACTCCATCAACGACGTCTGGGCCATGGCCGGCACGCCAATCACGGCGATGGCCATCACGTGCTTCCCGAAGAAAGGCGTCGATCCCGCGATACTGGGCGAGATCATGCGTGGCGGACTGGAAACGCTCAACGCACAGGGCGTTACCTTAATCGGCGGCCACAGCGTCGATAACGAACAGATCATGTTTGGTTATGCGGTCACCGGCGTCATCGATCCAAACAAAGTGGCGACTAATGCAGGCGCGCGGCCGGGCGACGTCATCATTCTGACGAAGGCGATCGGCACCGGCGTGATTTCGACCGGTATCAAGCGGGCGGCGGCAAGCGATGCGATTGTTGCGGGATCAGTCGAGACAATGCTAACGCCGGGCAAACATGCCGCTGAAGCGATGCGCGAATTTGGAGTTAAAGCCGCGACGGACGTCACCGGATTTGCGTTGCTCGGTCATGCCTGGGAGATGGCTTGTGCGAGCAAGGTGACGATTCAGATCGATGCGGCGTCGGTCCCGTTGTTGCCCGGCGCTCTCGACCTCGCCGACGCCGGCATGCTCACGAGCGGCGACAAGACGAACCGCGAGTACGTCGGCGTCGATATCGAGATCACTCCCGGCGCCGACGAGAACCTGTTGAAGCTGTTGTTCGATCCACAAACCGCCGGTGGGATGCTGATCGCCATCGAAGAAAACGCCTCCGGCGCGCTGCTCGCGAGGCTGCGTGAGAATTATCCAGCGGCGCGTATAATAGGTCGCGTTCACCCCCAAGGCCCGCATTCAATCGTTATTTCCACGGATTGATCTTGTCGACATTAAAAGAGCTCTACAAACAGGTGCGCGCGCGCACGATGCAGATCGTCGCGCCGCTGGAGATTGAAGACTACGTAATCCAGACGGCGGAATTCATGAGTCCGCCGCGCTGGCACATCGGTCACACGTCGTGGTTCTTTGAAACCGTGCTCCAGGCGCACAAACCGGGTTACAAAGTCTATTCCGAAGACTTTCTCTGGTACTTCAATTCTTACTACGAAGGGTTTGGCGCGCGAATCGAACGCCCGAAGCGTGGGACCAAATCGCGCCCGACCGTTCGCGAGACGGTCGCTTACAGAAACCAGATCGACGAGCAAGTCCTCGAGTTTCTCGATTCTGCCGGCGAATCCGTGTTGTCTCTCGTTCGAATGGGACTCGAGCACGAGATGCAACACCAGGAGTTGCTCGTTTACGACATCAAACACCTTCTCTGCGACCAGTTCCAACCACAAATGAAACCCCTGCCGCGAGCGGCTAACAGTGTCAGCGGCGTCGTTGAGGGGATGGCGGAAATCGAAGGCGGCTTATTCTCGATTGGTTCGCAGACGGATGGTTTCGCGTGGGACAACGAGAAGCCCGCTCACCAGGTCTTCACCCGCGACTTCGCAATCGACCGCGCGCTCGTCAGCAACGGCGACTACCTCAGTTTTATCCGCGACGGCGGTTACCAGAACTTCCGCTGGTGGTTCTCGGAAGGCTGGGAAGCCGTCAACCGCGAACATTGGCGCGCGCCGATGTACTGGGAGCTTCACGACGGCGAGTGGATGATTCGCGATTTCTCCGGTCTCACTTCCGCCGCAAGCAGGAAAGACGAGCCCGTTTCGCACGTCAGTTTCTTTGAAGCGTCGGCGTTCGCGAAGTGGGCAGGCAAACGTCTGCCGACGGAAGCTGAATGGGAACGCGCGGCGTGTTATGATGCGCGGCGCAAAACCAGCAACGCATTCCCCTGGGGCAACACGGAACCCGATAGCGGCCAAGCAAATCTCTTCGAGAACGGCTACTGGTCCGTCGCCCCAATCGGCGCCTTTCCGGACGGCGCAAACAGTTACGGATGTCAGCAGATGATTGGCGACGTGTGGGAGTGGACCACGTCCGACTACGTGCCTTATCCGGGGTTCAAGTCGGAATTTGACGAATACAACGACAAGTGGTTTGTCAATCAGAAGGTTTTGCGCGGCGGTTCTTTTGCCACACCGCAACTGCACATCAGATCGACTTACAGAAACTTCTTTCACGCGCACGAGCGCTGGATGATTTCGGGTTTTCGCTGCGCGCGCGACGTGTAGTGCCACAACTTAAGGAGCCCAATCATGTCCCCAAAAAACTTCTTCAATTTCGTGTGCGCGGTGTTGGCGCTCTTCGTT
>DASTOZ010000164.1:0-2696 GCA_035762365.1 Pyrinomonadaceae bacterium
CGCGAACAGGCTGACTTTCCCTTTGAACGAACCGACGAGTGTTTTGACGTCGTTGTCGAGAGACTTTTGGGCGGAAGCTGAAACACAGATCAGGAGAACAAGCAGCAGTGGTTTGATTTTCATAGATGGCCCAGGGCGACCAGTAGTTCGGCGTTGAGGATCGCTGCGCCCGCGGCGCCGCGAATGGTGTTGTGACTGAGAGCAACGAAGCGATAGTCGAACACTGAATCGGGTTTTATTCTGCCGATGGTGATCGTCATGCCGTTGCCGGCGTCGCGATCCAGCCTGGGTTGCGGGCGGTTCTCTTCGTCGCGAGTAACGATCGGTGTAGCCGGCGCGGAATGTAGACCAAGCTCCTGCGGCAACGAGCGGAAAGTGCTGAGCGCGTCGCGCAGGTTTTCGAGCGATGGTTTGCGTGCAAACTTCACGCGTATCGCAGCCATGTGGCCGTCAGCAACGTTCACACGATGACATTGAGCGCTGACGGCCATGGGCGCAAGCTCAATTTGGGCCTCATTGAACCGGCCCAGTATTTTCACGGTTTCACTTTCGATCTTCTCTTCTTCACCGCCGATGAACGGCAACACGTTGTCGAGAATGTCGAGTGATGCAACGCCCGGATAACCCGCGCCGGAAAGCGCCTGCAACGTCGTCGCGACACACGCTTCGACGCCAAACGCCGCGTGCAACGGTGCAAGCGCCAGCGCGATCATGATCGTCGAACAGTTTGGATTCGTGACGATGAACCCGCCGTCGGGATACTTGCTTCGTTGACGTTCGAGCAATCCGATATGTTCGTGGTTCACTTCGGGAATCAGCAGCGGCACGTCTTCGTCCATTCGAAACGCGGACGAGTTGCTGATGACGGCATAACCGGCCGCTGCAAAGCTCCCTTCAGTTTCGCGCGCGATGTCGCCCGGCAGACTCGAAAACACGAGATCGCAATCCAGCGGCGGCGCGGGTGGTTGCACCGGCAATGCTCGCACTGCCGCGGGCATGTCGCCACTCAATCGCCACGTGCACGCCTCGCCGTAAGTCTTTCCCTGCGATCGATCGGATGCGGCGACCGCTGTTACTTCAAACTGCGGGTGGTCCACGAGCAGTTCAATAAATCGCTGTCCAACCATTCCGGTGGCGCCTAAAATTCCGACTCGATACCTGCGGCTCATCGTAATTCCAAACCTCGCTTTATCCGCTGCACTCCTTCACTCAGCGTGTCGTGATCGGCACAAAACGACACTCTCAAAAACCCTTCACTCTCGCTGCCAAACGCAGCGCCAGGCACCGTGATCACGCCTGCCTCGAGCAAAGCCTCCGCGACCTTCATCGACGGTCCAAACTGGCTCACGTCCACCATCGTGTAGAAAGCGCCGTCCGGCGTCACTGCTTGCAGGCCCAACTCTACGTCGATCAGTTTTAATAGATGATCGCGGCGCGAACGAAACGTCGCGCGAAACGCGGCGCGAGCTGCAGCCGCTTCCTCGCTCCATGCAACCAGCGACGCCTTCTGCGAAACTGCCGAAGCGCACGTCGTCACGTAACCGTGCAACACGAGCGCCGCTTTCACGACATCTTCATCACCTGCCAGCCAACCCAATCGCCATCCCGTCATACTCATCGACTTCGACAACCCGCCAATCAGGATCGTTCGATCGAAAAACGTCGACAGCGATTCGGGTCGATCCGGAGTGTAATAAAGATCGCGATAGATCTCGTCGCTGATCAAGTACGCATCGTGATCTCGTAGCGCGCCGGCAATGGCCACAAGATCGGAACGCGACAGTGTTCGTCCCGTCGGGTTCGATGGACTGATGCAGACGACGACTTTCGTCCGCGGCGTGAGCACAGTGCGAAACTCTTCAATATCAAAACCGAAACCACCGTCGCGCGGCAAACGATAGAACTGCGCATCGCCGCCCGCCATCCGCACGATCGTCGGATACGCAACGAATCCCGGGTTCGGCAGCAGCACCTCGTCGCCATCGTCGACGAGCGTCAACAACGCCAGGTACAACGCCTCCTGCGAACCGGCCGTGATGATTACGCGATTCTCATCACCTCCGAGATACGCATAGTCGCTCGCAACTTTCTTCCGCAACTCTGGAAGACCCGCGTGCGAAGTGTAGCCGTTCTGCTCTTCCGTGATCACGCGTACCGCCGCTTTGCGAATGACGTCGGGCGTCGGCAAGTCAGGCTCTCCCAAACCCAAATTGATACTGCCCGGTCGCGCGCGATCGAACACCTGCCGGATGACGCTCTTCTGAATCCCTTGTAACCGCGCCGGTAGCGCAAAACTCTTCAACGCAAATAGTCCTCTAATTGCACGGACGATTCCGTCTTCTCATCGCGATACTTGACGATCACCGCCGCATACAGCGAGAGACCCCAATTGCGACCGCGTTCGTTGTTGACCGCGCGCGCACCCGGAACCACGACGGCGCCCGCCGGAACTTCGAGTGGTCCATCCGCTGTTCGCTGGTAAATCTCGCCGCGAACGAGATCGTAAACCGGAGTCGAGCCAGTCAGCACCGTTCCCGACGCGAGTACCGCGCGCTCGCGCACGATCGTCCCTTCGTACACCCCACAGTTGCCGCCGACGAGCACGTCGTCCTCGACGATCACCGGCCGCGCGCCGACCGGCTCGAGCACGCCGCCGATCTCCGCGCCGGCGGAGACGTGCACGCGCGCGCCGACCT
>DASTOZ010000165.1:0-8950 GCA_035762365.1 Pyrinomonadaceae bacterium
CTCAAGCACTTTGTCGACGAACGCGCGGAGGTCCGGTTGGTATTGGGCGACGAGGCCGGTCCATTTGGTTCGGGCATCGAACAGCTTTATCGCTGTTTGAAGCGGTTGGCGTTGGTCACGCCTGTTGTCGACGGTGAATCGCGCCCGGATGAGTTGCAGATCGCCGGACGTGATGTGGTGGGGCACGACTACGCCATCCTGCTGACTGCCGCCGCGCCCGGATCGATCCCGGCAAACGTTTGGCGCACCAGCCACGTGATCTACTTGTGATCTAAATGCAACCAACAACTCGCGCGCACGTGCGCAGTTACTCACAATCCACGATCTTGTTAATCGGTGTGTGCTTCGTATTCTCCGGCGCTACGGGGCTGATTTACGAAGTGCTGTGGGCGCGCATGCTTGGGCTCGTCTTCGGCGCGACGACGCTGGCCGTCAGCACCGTCTTGGCTGCGTTTATGGGCGGTCTTGCCCTTGGAAGCGCGCTCGCAGGTAGATTAGCCCGGCGCATTCGCAGGCCACTGACTATTTACGGTTGGATGGAGATCGGAATCGCCGTTTACGCGCTGTTGGTGCCGTTTCTGTTTCGCTGGGTAGACAACCTGTACGCGTTGATCTGGCAACAGTTTCAGCCGGGGTTCTTCACGTTTAGTCTGTGGCGGTTTTTGTTGTCGTGTTTGATGTTGCTGCTGCCAACGACGTTGATGGGCGCGACGTTGCCGGTATTGTCGGCAGCGCTGGTGCGACATGGTTCGACTGCGGTGACGCGATTGTATGCGTGCAATCTCGTGGGAGCGATTGTGGGCACGCTGGCGGCGGGGTTTGTGTTGCTGCCGTCGTTTGGTGTGCGCACGACGATCTTCATCGCTGCCGTTATCAACGTGATTGTCGGTTTACTCGCGCTGAAGTTGCAGGGCGCGGCCGTTGAGCCAACATCTGCGCTAACCACCGTTACAACAAGCACAGATAGGAATTCATTTTGGTACTTCGCCGCGGTGGCTTCCGGGTTTGTGACGATCAGCACGCAGGTGTCGTGGACGCGCATTCTGACGATGGTGATCGGATCGAGCACGTACGCCTTCAGCATCGTGGTCGCGTTGTTTCTGATCGGGCTTGCAGGCGGCGCCTGGTTTATCGGACGCAAGGACCGGTCAGAGAAGCTGCGCCGAACGATGATCGTGGTCGAGGCAGCTACCGCCGTCAGTCTGTTTGCGAGTTTGTACGTGGTGAACTGGTTGCCGTGGTTGTTGTTCAACTTGGGAATCAATCTGCATGTCTCATCATGGGCCGGGCTATTAGGTTTGCAGGTTGCATCAGCGACGTTACTGGTTCTCGTGCCGGCGCTATTGATGGGCATGGTGATGCCCCTGGTGCTGGCGTGGGCGGCAGCCGATCCTGCGCAAGCAGTCGCGCGTGTCGGTCGTGCTTATGCAATCAACACGATCGGCGCGATTGCGGGTGCGTTCCTCGCCGGGTTCGTGTTGATTCCGAAGACGAGTACAAAGTTTGCGCTGTTGCTTTCAGCGGCAGTGTGCGTCGTCGTTGCGGGTTTTGCGTACCGGCCGCGCGAGACGCAACGCGATCCGGCGTTGAAACGAAGTCTCGTGATCGGCGCGGTCGTCATGGTCGTGCTGGTCATGATCGTGCTGAAGCCGCGCATGAACCTCGCGGATCTTTCACTCGGCGTTTACGACACTCTGGTACGAGTGTTGGCCCAAACGCGCGAGACGACGACGGAGCAGACCAGGAACGAGTCCGCCGGATCGAACGTTCGTCAACTGTTGATGTATGAAGAGGGACCGACGGCGACAGTTTCCGTGCGGCGCGACGACGACACGATCTCGATGGCGATCAACGGCCGGACGAATGCCTCCGACAGTATGTTCGACATGCCGACGCAGGTGATGTTGGGCCAGCTTCCGTTGTTTGTCGCGCCCCGCATCGAGAAAGGTTTGATTATTGGATTCGCTACCGGGATTACTGTTGGTTCGATGCTGCAATCGCCGATACAGTCAGTGACCTGCATCGAGCTGGAGCCGGGCACGATTAACGGATCGCGGTTTTTTGAGCACGTCAACAATCTGCCGCTCAACGATTCTCGCACGCGTTTGATCATTGACGACGCGCGAACTTATTTGCGTGTTACGCCGGAGCGTTTTGACATCATCGTCAGCGAACCGAGTCATCCCTGGGTGCCGGGGGTTGCGAACCTCTTCACTCAGGAGTTCTTCGAACTCGGCAAAGCGCGATTGAATGACGACGGGGTTTTTGTGCAGTGGGTGCAGATCTATCAATTGTCGACGGAGAGTTTGCGGTCGGTGCTGGCGACGTATCACAAAGTATTTCCGCACGTGCTGATGTTTCGTGTTGGTGGATTGAATAAAGGCAAGGACCTGTTGCTGATGGGCAGCAACCAGCCGCTGAATCTGGATCGTTTGTCGCAGCGACTCGCGGATCCGCGAGTGCACAAGGAGCTTGCGCGCATGAATCTGAGCAGTGAGGCTGACGTAAGATCGTGGTTTGTGTGTGACGAAACGAGGCTTGGGCCGGCGGTCGCGGGCGCGAAGATCAATACTGACGATAACATGCACATCGAGACGAGCGTGCCGCGCGAGGCGTTTCGTCCGTTGATGCAATCCAATGCGCAGTGGGTCGAAGCACTGGCCGTCACGCCTCCGTGACCAAGCTCTCGGCAGCACTTTCGCCGCTTCGAATACAATCCGGTATCCCGGCGCCGCGATAGGCGTTACCTGCGAGCGCCAACCCTCGCAGACCACTCACCTCGTTCTCAATCGCCTGCACGCGATCGAGATGCCCGACCTCGTACTGCGGCATCGAACTTTCCCACTTCGCGATCTCTGTAAACAGCGGCTTCCGATCGATATTCAAAAACTCGCGGAGATCGGCTTCGATCCGTGTTAGCAATTCCGACTCGTCGAGCGCGAAGACGTCGGGCTGCAACGCGCCGCCGGCGAACGCGCGCAACAACACATGCTCTTCCGGCGCGCGTTCCGCAAACTTTACGCTGCTGAACGTGCAGGCGATCAGCGATCGCTTTTCGATAAACGGGACCACGAACCCAAAACCATTCAACCGATGCCCGATTGCGGCACGCGGATAAGCGAGATTGATCGTTGCGGTTGAAGCGTATTTGATTGCGTTGAGTTGCGATGCGAGTCGCGGGTTAATGTATTCGAGAAGCTTTGCAGCGGTGTAAGCGGGCACCGCGAGACAGACCGCGTCCGCTTCGAACGAGTCGCCGGAATCCGCGCGCAATCGCCAGGTCCGCGAGTCGAAGCTTATCTCTTCAATTCGCGTTTTCAAGCGAACGTTCGGCGCCACGTCTGCGAGAGCGTCGACGAGCACTTCCATCCCGCGATCGAACGAGAGAAACAAACTGTAACGCGCGCCGCTGGTCCCCGCCTTTTGACCTTGTCGCATCATCGCGAGTATCAGGCTGCGATGCTTCCGCTCCATGTCGAGAAAGCGAGGCAACGTTGCGCGAAGGCTCAACGTTTCCGGATCGGCAGTGTAGATGCCGCCGACCATCGGTTGGGCCATGCGTTCGAGCGCTTCGCGTCCGAGTCGACGACGCACAAAACTCGCGAGCGATTCGTCTTCTCTTCCGTTCTGACGCGGCAACAGCAGCTCCGCCGCGATGCGCAGCTTGCCGGTGAGGCTGAAGATGTCGGTGGTGATGAAAGGCCAAACGCGCGACGGCGCGAGCAACTGAAAACCTTCGGGCACAGCACGCAGCCGCCCGTTTCTGACAATAAAACTGCGGCGATGCTGATTGTTTGTTTCGATCAGACGCGATTCGAGACCGAGTCGCTTCGCGAGCGCGACTGCTTCGGGTTTTTCTGAGATGAATGAATCCGGACCACGTTCGAGCAGAAAACCGTCGCGATGCTTCGTCTCGAGTGTGCCGCCCAAGCGCGCGCCCGCTTCGATTAATGTGATCTGCGACGACGGAACGCCGAGCTCGACGAGACGATGCGCGGCAGCTAACCCGGAGATGCCGCCGCCAATCACTGCAATTCGTTTCGGGAGCATTGATTAACCTGGAAGACAACAATCAGCCGGGCAAATGAAGTGCGGCACACCGCGCGAACCGAGGAAGCGCGCGGGCGCGTTGTCGACGCGCTCGAGGATCAGTTCGCGGATCATCTTCACGAACGACGGATGCGTTCCCGCCGTCGCGGCGCGAACAAGGTTCATGCCTCCCAACTCGTCGACGAGGCGCCTTAATTCGACGTCGAGATCGTAAACGACTTCCATGTGATCCGACACAAAACCAATCGGTGCGACCACAACATCCGTCACTCCCTTAGCTTTGAGTTCTTTCACGTAATCGCAGATGTCAGGACCGAGCCATGGTTGCGAGGGCGAACCGCTCCGGCTCTGGTAGACCACATTCCAGTTGTCGTGGCGAAGTTCAGCGGCAATCAAACGTGCCGTCTCTTCGAGTTGAGCAGCGTAGTCGGACTTTGTGGCCATCGATTCGGGAATGCTGTGCGCAGTGAAAACGAGGTGCGCGCCTGCTTCAAGCATCTTAAACCCGGTTCGAACTATGCGATCGACATTAGCTTCGATGAACAACGGGTGATTGTAGAACGCGCGTAACTTCTCAACACGCGGCGCCGACGGCCCGACTTCGGATTGCGCGGCTGCGATGTTTTGCTGGTACTGTCGACAACTCGAAAACGAACTGTAGGCCGACGTCACAAACGCACGCGCATTCTTGATTCCATCCGTCGCCATCTCGCGCAACGCGTCGGCGAGAAACGGATGCCAGTTTCGGTTGCCCCAGTAGATCGGCAACTGCGGTCCATTCTTTTGTAACTCCTGCGCAAGCGCCGCAATGAGATTTCGATTCTGCTGATTGATCGGACTGACTCCGCCGAACATCTGGTAGTGATGGGCCACACCGAGTAGCCGTTCGCGAGGCACATTGCGACCCCGAACGACGTTCTCCAGAAAGGGCATCACATCGTCCATCCCTTCCGGCCCGCCGAACGACACGATCAGCAGCGCGTCAAAGTTATCTTTCATCCGTCATCATCCGAGGCTCATCTCGTGAACCATCTCAACCAGCGCGATCACATTCTCAACCGGCGTCTCCGGCAAGATGCCGTGTCCGAGATTAAAAACGTGTCCGGGCCGCCCACCAGCCTGATCCAGAATTCGTTTCGCCTGCACCCGCAGCGCATCTTTCGAGGCAAACAGCGCGACGGGATCGAGATTCCCCATCAGCGCGACATCGTGTCCGACTTGCTGCCATGCTTCGTCGAGTCGCACACGCCAGTCGACTCCGATCACGTCGCCGCCCGCTTCGCGCATCAATTCGAGCAGCGCACCAGTCCCGGTTCCAAAGTGAATCACCGGAACGCCGGGCTTGACTCCTTGAATCACAGCGCGCGAGTGTGGCAACACAAACTCGCGGTAATCATCGGGATTCAAACACCCGACCCACGAATCAAACAACTGCACCGCCTGCGCACCCGCATCAACCTGCGCATTCAAATACTTCACCAGCGCCCGCGCGATCAGCGACATTGACGCGTGCCACGCACCGCGATCGTCGTACATCAGCTTCTTCGTATGGACGTAATTCTTCGACCCACCGCCCTCGATCATGTATGAAGCCAGCGTAAAGGGCGCGCCGGAAAAACCGATCAACGGGACATCCGCTTTCAACTCGCGTCGAGTTAGCCGGATCGCCTCATAAACAAATTCGAGCGCGCGGACGTCCTCGACTTCTCGCAACCGACCAACATCGGCCGTCGTCCTCACCGGATTGTGAATGACCGGGCCTTCGCCTTCGGCAAACTCCAATTCGAGCCCCATCGGCTCGAGGATCAGCAGGATGTCCGCAAAGATAATCGCCGCGTCCACACCGAGCCGTTCAACCGCCGTGACCGTCACTTCCGCCGCCAGCGAGGGCGTCTTGCACAGCTCGAGAAACGTCGTGCGCGCGCGCACTTCACGATACTCGCGCATGTATCGCCCGGCCTGTCGCATCAGCCAGATCGGTGTATACGGCACGGCCTCGCGCCGGCACGCTTTCATAAACACACTGTTTTCGAGTGATTGAGTCAAAGGACGCCGATTATATATCCGCGGTGACTATTCCGGACATCTCTGGAACTTAATCCAGAACTTTACATCTAAAGCGTACGTTAGACGCAACGTCGCGCCCCCAACCGACACTTACTAGAGTTCGCCGCTCATCTGTTTGGCAGTTTCAATCTTGGTGCAAAACAGGGTTAGGGACTACAATACACCGCCCAAACGCTGTAAAACTGGCAATCCTGACAAACTTGTCACAAGTCAGTAACTTGCGGTGTTTGCACTGTTGAGAGAGCGGTGATTGATGAACGGACAAGCTAGAGCTTTGATCGAGTCCATGCCTAACGACATCGGGACTCAAGCGGTTGCTCCGCTTAGTTTCGACGAAGCGTTTACCCTCCATCACCGCGCCGTTTTTAGAACGGCAAGGGCGGTCGTTCGTGACTCAGCCCTCGCCGAAGACGTGACGCAGGAAGTTTTTCTAAGACTGTATCGCAACCTCCATGCTACCCCGGGGGAGGATCTGCTCCGGGCGTGGCTTTTGCGCGTGACACTCAATGTCGCGCGAAACACCTTGCGGGGGCAAAACCGCTCGATGGTTCGCGACAATGAGTATCACAAGACGACGACGGAAAACGGCTCCGTCGCGGCTGAAGCACCGGCTGAAGATTACGAACGCCGCATGGCGATCGAAGAAGCACGCCGGGCTTTGGACAAAATCAAGGAGCCGATGAGAAGTTGCCTGCTGCTTAAACAGCAGGGCCTCTCATATCGCGAGATCGCCACCAGTTTGTCGCTCAAAGAGACGAACATCGGCAGTTTGGTGGCCCGCGGCCGGAAGGAGTTTGCGAGGGTGTACGGTAAGATCGGAGGCAGACGATGATACGGTGTTTGGACGAGGCAACGCTGCAAAGCTATTTCGACGGCGAGCTTTCCGCGCAGTTAATGGAAAGAGCGTCGTCGCATTTGGCAGCATGCGTAACGTGCGCTGCGGCGGCACGAGAGTTGGCTGAAGAAACGGCCCTCTTGAGCTCCGCGCTGGAAGCAGAATTTGAAGTAAGTGTCCCAACACAGGCGCTGCGCGAACGAATCGACGCAGCCGTGCTGGGCGTGCGTGTCGCCAATGCCGAACGTGTCGAAAACGCAGGTTTCTTTGCCTCTCTCGCGAACGTCTTCAGTTTCAACTCTCAACGTGCTTTGGGTTATGCAAGCCTCGTCGTTGTGCTCGCTTTTGCAGCGGTCATGGGAGTGGTGAAGTACCGGCAGTCGCAGGTACAGCCGCCGACGGTGAGTCCTGAAGGGAACGTAGCGTCAGATCAAAATCGACCACAAACGCCGCCGCAGGTTACCTCGAATACAAATCAGGAAGTTGCGTCTAATGACAACCAAGCCGCGGTTCCGGAACGCCGTCCTGTGACTGCACAACCGGCCAAGTACTCTCCGCGTCGTGCGACAGCAAGAGAAATCCCCGTCAAAGACGAAGCCGTACAGCTCCTCCCGGGCGAGCGCTCTTACCTCCAGCAGATTGCCAGACTCGATTCGACGATCAACTCGAACAAGAAAGCAATGCGACCGTCTTTACAGGTTGAATACGAGCGCAACCTCGCCGTTGTCGATCGCTACATCGCCGCCACGCGCAACGCCGCGAAGAGCAATCCAAGCGATCCTGACGCTGCCGATTTCATGTTTGCTGCCTATCAAAGCAAGGTCGATCTTCTCAACACGATCGCCGACGCCCGGCTGAGTGGAGGTCGTTCTCACTGAAAGGCCCGGTCCTAAGTTGACAATGAAGTTGTTGGTAGTTTCGGCGGTAGCCGGCCTTATCTTCTCCCTCGCAGGTACGACACCCGCATACAAAGAAAAAAGAGAGTCGAATCCGGGCGAAACACCCGGTGGCAGGGTCGAACGCTCGATGCCTGTCAGCCCCGAAGTGACAGTCACGCTCTGCGTTGCTTCAGGCACTTTACGAGTCCGCGGCTGGGAGAAAAACGAGCTTCGCGTCAGATCGTCCGACGCGGGGCAGATCGAACTCCGTCGTCTCGATAAACCGAAAGATCCTGCCGCTCCCGCGTGGCGCATTGACGTCATGGTTTTAGATCCGAGCGCGAAACCTGCTAACGCCAAGCTCGACTGCCAGGCGCTCGCGGACGTCGACATGGACGTTCCGACCGGCGCGACTGTCCAGGTGCAGACGCGCGACGGCGACATCAGCATCATCGGCGTTTCGGCGGCGTATGCCGGTTCGCAGAACGGAAACATCACGATCGAACGCGCGGCGAAGATCATCGAAGCTGGAAGTGTCGGCGGCAGTATTTCTTTAAAAGACTCGAGTGGCCGGGTGAATTTGAGCTCGGCGGGTGGAATCGTCGTCGTAGCGAACGTCAAACCTTCGAACGCCGATGATACTTTTGAAGTGGGAACCGTAAGCGGCGACATTCAGTTGGATCGAGTCAGCGTTCCGAAAGTGATGGCGAAGACCGTCAACGGAAACGTAACAATGACAGGCCCACTCGCACGCTCGGGCAATTACGCTTTTACCAACATGGCTGGCGACGTGATACTCGCGCTGCCGCACGATGCGTCGTTTCAGTTGAATGCGAAGGTATCTGAGAAGCGCGACATTGTTTCAGATTTCGCTTTGAAGTACATCGAAATGCCGCCACCCCCACCCGCGACTCCGAAGCACGGAACCCCGACACCACAGCCG
This sequence comes from Pyrinomonadaceae bacterium, assembly GCA_035762365.1. Classification (GTDB taxonomy): domain Bacteria; phylum Acidobacteriota; class Blastocatellia; order Pyrinomonadales; family Pyrinomonadaceae; genus PSRF01. The sequence continues at coordinate 8,774 of DASTOZ010000165.1, forward strand.
GGAGCATCGGCGGCGACTAAACCCGGCCCGGCCGCGAAACCCGGAACTCCTGCTCCGCCGGCGCCGAAGAGTCCCGTCGCCAAAGGCCACCCACCACAAACCACCGGACCGATCGTTAATCCGATCCCGGTCGAGAGGCCGACCACCGTCGTTCCTTACGTTCTTCGTCGAGTGACA
>DASTOZ010000166.1:0-8742 GCA_035762365.1 Pyrinomonadaceae bacterium
CGATCATCGGATCCTTGCCGCCGAGTTCGAGCACAACCGGAGTCAAACGTTTAGCCGCCGTTTCTGCCACTCGCTTGCCGGTCGCAACGCTGCCGGTGAACATGACCTTGCCGACGCCCGCTTCCACCAAAGCAGCGCCCGTCGTTCCATCGCCGGTAACGATCTCCAACACGCCTTTCGGCAGCCTGACTTGCTTGAATATCTCGCCGATCTTGAGCGCTGTGAGCGACGTCAGCTCGCTCGGCTTCAAGACGACGGCATTTCCCGCCATCAACGCCATGACGATTTCGTCCAGCGGAGTCGCCCAGGGAAAATTCCACGGCGAGATGATTCCGACAACACCAAGCGGTTTGTAGAAGATGTACGACGAACGGCCGAGCACACCGTACTGCCCGATGTCGATCTTCTGTCGCTTCAACAGCGCCTCCGTGTTGCGCGCGAAATAGTTCATTAGATCGAGAGTCGGCACGATCTCCATCGAGATCGCTTCAACCGGCGGCTTGCCGGTTTCGCGTGAAATGAGGTTGGCGATCTCGTCAGTCTGGGCCAGGACCAGTTCGCGTGCACGCAAGACGTAATCGGCACGCTCGCGATACGAAAGGGCGGCCCATGCGGGTTGCGCCGCACGCGCATATTGAACGGACACGACGACGTCGTCAGCGTTCATCAGCGCCGCGCGACCGATCTCTTCGCCGTTGGACGGATCGCGAGAAACGAGGTGACGAATTCGTTCTGATGGAAGTGTGCGCGCGGTCATCGTGGTCTGATTATCTATTAAATCCGTGGTTCAGGTACAATGCCGAACATGATCAAACCGCAGCTTGAAGAGTTCATGCGACGCATGGCGCCGCAGTCCGTGGCCATCATTCCGGGCGCTCGCGAAGCCACTCGTTCCAACGACACGCATTACCGTTTTCGCCAGGATTCCGACTTCTTTTACCTGACCGGTTTCGAAGAACCGGAGGCGATCGCGGTTGTCAAACCGTCCGAGACAAACAAGTATGTGTTGTTCGTGCGGCCGCGCGATCCTGAGCGTGAGATTTGGGACGGCCGGCGCGCTGGTGTTGAGGGTGCGGTAAGTGAGTTCGGCGCGGACGCCGCGTTTCCGATCGCGGAGTTCGAGAGCAAGTTGCGCGAGATGCTCGACAATGCGGAAATTCTTTACTATCGCCTCGGTGTGAATCGCGCTCTCGACGACACGATCATTCGCGAGATCACGTCGATGCGCGGTTGGAACCGCAAGCCGATTCATCCGCCGCAAACGATCATCGATCCCGCGTCGATCATTCACGAGATGCGCGTGCTGAAAAGTCCGGAAGAGCTCGAGATCATGCAAACTGCGGCCGATATCGCCGCCGAAGCGCACGTCGAAGCGATGAAAGCCGCGCGGCCGGGGATGCAGGAGTATCAGCTTGAAGCGCTGATCGAACAGGTATTTCGCAAGCGCGGCGCGGCTGGTCCGGCCTACACGTCGATCGTTGGTGCTGGTCCAAACGCGACGGTGCTTCATTACATCAACAACGACGCCGAGTTGCGCGATGGCGATCTGTTGCTGATCGATGCCGGTGCTGAGTACAAAGGCTACGCGTCAGACATCACGCGGACGTTTCCGATCAACGGGCGCTACACGAAGGCGCAGCGTGAGATCTACGACCTGGTTTTAAAGGCGCAAATGGAGTGCGTCGAGATGGTGCGACCGGGTGTGACGCACGAGCAGTTGAAACGGCATTCGATCGAAGCGTTGACGGAAGGCATGGTCGAGCTCGGGTTGTTGCGGGGCGATCCTGAGGAGCTGATCAAGGAATCGAAGCACGAGCAGTTTTACATGCACGGGCTGGGACACATGATCGGGATCGACGTTCACGACGTCGGACGTTATTACTTCGGACAGGAGTCGCGTCCGCTCGAGCCTGGTGTCGTGATGACCGTCGAGCCCGGGCTCTACATCTCGCCTAACACCAAAGACGTCCCGTCACAATATCTCGGCATTGGCGTGCGCATCGAAGACGATGTGCTTTGCACGAACAACGGCCCACGCGTGTTGACGAATAAAGTGCCGAAACAGGCGGAAGAGATTGAAGCGCTGATGAGCCGATGATCTAAAGGCCCTCCCGGCGTCCAAGCGATGGGTCAACAATGAATTCTTTTAAATATGTGAGATTCGGCGGAGGCTTGTACGGCTTCTAACGGATCTCACTTTTTTTAAGACGAGAGTTCCGCAACGATCTCACGCACAGCCCGGCGGGCTTCCTCGACTTCCTCAGGCTTGAACGAGACTGCTCCGACGACAGCGTGTCCACCGCCACCATATCGCTCGCAGATCTTCGCGATGTTGTGAGTGCGTGGCTTGAGCGCCCAGGGATTTGAACCGACCGAGATCTTCGTGCGCTGCGGCCCACGCGTCAGCGCGACCGAGTAAGTCGTCTCCGGAAACAAGTAGTACGGAATGAACTTGTTGAACCCCTCGTAACCCTCATCGACCAGATCAAACTGCACGACAGCATTTGCGCACGTCGCCTTTCGTCGCACTGCCTCGAGCGTCTCGAGATGTTGCGCCAATATCGGCTGAAACCGCCGCTGCACTTCAGCGCTCGTCGCCACCGCTTCGAGCGACTGCGTCGTGAGGTCGCGAATGATCTGTTCGATGAAATGGTCGTCAGGATCGGCTTCGATCACCTGCATCAACTGCAACGCCGGTTCTTTCAACTCGACGCATTGCGCCGGTGATTCGTAAAGCGCGCCGTCGATCACGTGCGCCCAGTGTACGAGCGATTCGATCGGTGTGACGTCGAACCCGAATCGTTCATGGGCCACGTCGGCAATGAACTCAGTACACGACTTCCGCGTCGCATCGAGAAACTTCCGTCCCGACGTATCCGCGCGAAAGTGCGCTTCATCTTCCGGCGTCAGAAACGCCGACTCATGATGATCGAACCACCACGTCAGTTTTTCGGAAGCGGCGTATTTGAAGTCGACGATCGCGTTCTCGTCGGCGTCAAACATGTCGAGGTCAAACAGGTTGCCGGGACGATGCAGCAGCCCGGTGTAGTTGACCTCGGCGTTGGGATTGATGCGTTCCTTGTAGAAGCGTGTGAACGTTGCCGCCGACGCCACGCCGTCGAAGCAATGACCGTGATAGAGGACGCGAAGTTTCATGCCGGACAAGTGATCCACAGATTAGTTCGGGTCCGCTTTTTTGGCTGTGGATGGAGCTTGAACTTTCGTTGCGATGAACTTGTCAACTTCCTCTTCGATCAGTTCTCCGTTAACGACCCAGGCTTTTTCGGTAAGCACGTCGCCCTTCTTGTTCACTTTTGACGGTTCGAGAAAGATGTTCCAGGGCGAACCCCAGTTTCGATTGTCAGCGGTCAGTTGCCGGTATTCGTAGTGCGGCGTCTTCATCTTGTCCTCGCGCGCCTCGGATTCGACCACGACCGGATACGGTGGACCAGTTTCGCCGAAGAACTTCTTCACATCGTCGCGCGAAGCGTACTCGCTGACGCCGATGACCTGAAAGCCGTTGTCTTTGTACTTTTCGTAGAGCTTGGCGGCGATGGGCGCTTCGTTTTTCCAGTTTCCACACCACGGAGCGAAGTAGACGATCATGACCAGCTTCTTGTCCTTGATGAGTTTGCGCAGATCGTCGGTCGCGTCAGTCTGGAGATTCGGGAGGCTCCAGTTTTTGTAATTGACCGTCTTCTCCACGAGCGGCGAGTATTCGTGACTCTGCGCGAGGCCCGTGAGCGGCAAGGCGAGGGGCAAGACTAGCAGCGTGAGAATGGCGACGATGTATAGCTTCTTCATGTTATTGCTCCTGAAGTTTGCTGACGATTAATTCGCGGCGCTGGCGGTGGCCGGTGCTTCTTCGAGCAGCGGTTTGACGAACGCTTCCCACCCGGCTTTATCGCGCGGGCCGATGACTTTCTGACGAATACGTCCCTGCCTGTCGATTATGTAGGTTGTCGGGAGCTGTCCGTGCTCGAGCTTCGCTTTCGCATCGTTGCCACCCAACAGCACTTCATACTCAAACCTTTTCACTTCCCGCTGATAGGCATTCACCCCGTCAGCGCTGTCTTCGGTCGACGCACCAATAACTTTCAACCCCCGCGCCTGAAGCTCCTGCTGTAGCTGATTCAACGCCGGTATTTCTTCGCGACATGGCAGACACCACGTGGCCCAGAAGTTCAGCAGCACAACCTGTCCCTGAAGATCTTTCAGCCGCAGCGGCGTGCCTGCAAGTGTTTGAAACTCGACATCGGGCGCCGGTTCGAAGTTCGCGTTCGCGGTTACCGGCGACGGTGTTGGTGTCGGCGTTCTGAGTTTGACCAGACTCTCGAGGTTTGGAAGCCACGCGATGAACCGGCCGCTCGTAAGCAACGTTGACTGGCCGCTCGCCACGAGCAGGCCGACCAGAATTAACACGACACCCGAAACGACCTCGACCTTGTGCAGGTGCTGGCGGAAGTTCTTGTAAAAACTCAGAAACTGATTAATGCCCAACCCGGTCAGCAAAAACGGCACGGCCAAACCCGCTGAATAAAACGCCGAAAGCACGAGACCATTGCGCCAGCCACCACTTGTCGCGGCCAGGCCGATGATGCCGCCGAGGATCGGACCGATGCACGGTGTCCAACCCGCGGCAAAAGCGATCCCGAGCGCCGCCGAACCAAACATGCCGCGCGGTTTGTTGTCCGAGAACCGCCGTGTGTCTTTGTAGAGCGCAGTGATCTTCAGCAGACCGATCAGTTGCAGTCCGAACGCGATGATGACGATGCCGCCGATGATTCGGATCCATGGATTGTTGGTGATCGCGCTGCCGACGAGACCCGCCGTCGTGCCGAGAATCAGGAAGACCACCGACAACCCGGCGTTGAACGCCAGCGAGTTGAGAATTACGGCGCGGCGGTTCGTCGCTCCCTCTTTCAGCGAATCGATGCTGACTCCGGAGATCAACGAAATGTAGCCCGGCACCAGCGGCAGCACGCACGGTGAGAGAAACGACAGCACGCCGCCGACAAACGAAATGAGGATCTGAACTGGAATTCCCTGTTCTTGCATCTTTCTAATTCCTAACGCTCGTTGACGAGCTTCTTGATCATGTCCTCCAACTTGTCGAGTTCGGCTTCGTCGGCGCCGTTGGAGATGAACCGCACCATCCCTTTGCGATCCAGCAGAAATGACGTCGGAATGGAGTACACGCCGTAGTTCAGATCGTTCACGCTCGAATCGCCGACGACGATACCGTACGGCAGCCGATTTCGCTTCTTGAACTCGCGGAGGTAAACAAGCTCTTCCCCGGGCGTCATCAGTTTCTGATCGGCGTGACCGTAGTATTTGGTGACGCCGAGAATAACCAGTCCCTTGTCTTTATAACTGTCGTGCCAACTCGAAAATTTCGGCAGCGTGATCCGGCATGGTCCACACCAGGGCGCCCAGAAGTCAAGCAACACGACCTTGCCGCGCAGGTCCGCGAGTTTGATTGCCTGCTGGTCGATCCACTGGTTCGCGATGATCTCGGGCGGCGTTTCCGATGGCAGCGCTTTCAAATCTTCGAAGATCTTCAACGGTTCCAGGCCCGGCTGGATCATCAGCAAACGGCTCGTCATTTGTTTATACAGATTTGCCGACGGCAGGGAAAGCGACAGGCGACGCAGATCCTCGAGTAGCGCCACGGCCTTCTGTTTTTGCTCGGTTTTGAGATAGGAGTCGGACAGCAGCAGCGCCGACTTCATCAACATCTCGTCGCGTGCGAAAGATTCTGATTTACGTGTGACGGCGAAAGTTTGTGAGGCCTTCATCATCTCGAGCGCGTGCGCCGTCACCGACGCGTAGTCCTTCGCTCGGAGATAAGCATCGGCAATCAGGAACTCCATGCGATAGCGATCGTCGGGGTTTTGCGGTTGATGCTTGCCGTAATCTGCGACGGTTGCGACAGCCTCGGGGATGAGGCCTTTCCTGATCGCGTAGAGCACCACTACGTTTCGCGCCGCCTGCGCTTTGGCGCCGTCAGGCTCGTCTTTTACGAAACGCTGCATCGTCGAGAGCGCGTTATCCGCGTCGCTGGCGAGGTGATAAAGCATGCCGAGGTAGTAACGATCGTCGGCGGCGAGCGAAGCGCGACCGCGCAGGATGCCGGCGTTTTTGAGTGCGAGTTCTCGTTGCTCTTTCTTCGTCTTTTCTTCGAGCTTCGGATCGTACGGGAGTTTCTGTTTGTTGAATTCCTGGTAACGGCGACCTAGGTACCCGTTTGCGTCTTCAAACAATGCTTGTGCAGGACGATTGTCAGCTTTTGGCTCGGGGTCGTCGCTGTTGCCCAACGCCTGCGCGAACACGCAGGCCGTGAGGGCGAGCAATAGAAAAGCGACGGCTGGAAGCTTGAAATTCATTTCGATCCTTGTATTAGGACTTTGTGTGCCTTTTTGCGTCTTCTTTTTGTGCCTTTTGTGGTTAAGCGCGCACCAGGTCGAAGCGACTTGGACTAAACGGTCCGAGCAAAGGAGAAGTGACGCCTGCGACGACCGCTTCGGTAATCAACTCACCAGTGACGGGCGCGAGTAGGATTCCGTTTCGGTAGTGCCCCGTTGCATAAAACAGCCCGCCAATTTCATCACAAGGCCCCAGCACAGGCAAATTGTCAGGAGCGCGTGGCCGTAAGCCGGCCCAGGTGTCGACGATGGGCAAAGCAGCGACTGAAGGTGAGATTTCCAGCGCGTTTTTAAGAATCGAGCTCATTCCACCGGCGGTTACTTGTTTCGCAAACCCCGCCCGTTCGCTCGTCGATCCTGCGAGCAGCCGCCCGTCCTGGCGCGGCACGATGTAACCGCGCGGGCTGTAGATCACGTGCCGAGTTATCTGCGGACGCGCGTCGAGGCTGATCATCTGACCGCGCACCGGTTCGATAACGAACGGTGGTTTCGGCGGCGTTGAAGAAAATCTGATGAGGTTTGACCAGCTTCCGGCGGCAACCACGGCGATCGGCGAACTAATAAAACCGCGCGACGTCAGCACGCCCGTGACTCGATCCTTTTCGATCTTTACCGAATCGACGTTTGTAGCGGTGAGTATGGAAACGCCCAGTCGCACGACGCTGTTCGTGAGCGCGCTGAGAAGTCTGCGATTTTCGACCTGCACGTCGAGTGGAAAACGCAGCGCCGCCAGAACGCTTGGACTGATGCACGGTTCGATCTGTTGCGCTTGCGCCGGCGTGAGCTTCTCAACGACCAAACCCGCTGCGGTTTGCCATTCGTAACGCTTTTCGATCTCGACGACGTCGTGATACGTGAGGGCGAGATACAGCGTGCCGGTCGTGTCTAGTTCGACGTCGATGCCGGTTTCCTCGTGAAGTGAGGCGGCGAAGCTTGCGTAAGCGTCGCGACTGCGGCACGCGAGGCGGAAGAAATCGTCCTGTGAGTTTGCCTCAGCCTGCGGCGCGAGCATTCCGCCTGCTGCAAACGAGGCTTCCCGTCCGAGTCCGTCGCGCTCTATCAAACAGACGTCGCCAGCGCCGCGTTGAGCGAGTGCGCGGGCGATCGTCAGACCAATCACGCCGCCGCCGATTACGACGACGTCCGCGGTGCGTTTGGTAGAGTCTACTTCGTGTTGAACCATCGACGGATTGTCAGTCTTCCGCTAAAGCCGTATTCTTGTTGAAACAAAAGGCACAAAAACCGAGACGCAGAAAACGCACAAAGAGCTAAAACCAAAGACCTAACACCGGCTTAAAATGCATCGTATCACACTGATTCCGGGCGACGGCATCGGCCCCGAAGTCGCTTCAAACGTAGTGCGGATCATTGAAGCTTCGGGCGTCGAGATCCAATGGGAAACCTATTACGCAGGCGCGCAGGCGCTTGAAAAATTCGGCGAGACTCTGCCGCAGGAGTTGCTCGATTCGATTCTGCGCAACAAGGTCGCGCTGAAGGGACCGATCACGACTCCCATTGGCAAAGGCTTCACTTCGGTAAACGTCGGACTCCGCAAAACACTCGATCTTTACGCGAACCTTCGGCCGGTGCGCGCGCTGCCGAACGTCCCGTGTCGTTATCCCGAACTGGACCTCGTCGTCGTGCGTGAGAACACGGAGAGCTTGTACGCCGGGTTGGAACACGTTGTCGTTCCGGGTGTGGTCGAGAGTTTGAAGATCATCACGGAGAAGGCGTCGACGCGCATCGCACGTTTTGCGTTTGAGTACGCGAGGCGCGAGGGTCGAAAGAAGGTGACGGCGGTCCACAAAGCAAACATCATGAAGCTTTCCGACGGACTGTTTCTCGATTGTTTCCGCCGCGTGAGCCAGGACTATCCCGAGATCACCGCCGACGACAAGATTGTCGACAACGCCTGCATGCAACTCGTGATGCGGCCCGAACAGTTTGACGTGATGCTGCTCGAGAACCTTTACGGCGACATCGTTTCCGATCTTTGCGCCGGCCTTGTTGGTGGGTTGGGACTGGTTCCCGGAGCGAACATCGGCGAGAAGGGGGCGGTGTTTGAAGCGGTGCACGGCTCCGCGCCCGACATCGCCGGACAGGGCATCGCGAATCCGACGGCACTGCTGCAATCAGGAATTCTGATGTTGCGCTACATCGGTGAACGCGAGGCCGCCGATCGCACTGAAAACGCCATGCTCGCGGTATTCGAAGAAGGCAAAGTCCGCACGCGCGACATCGGCGGCACTGCCAAGACCGCCGAATTCGCGGACGCGATCATCCAAAAGATGAACCACAGATAAACACGGATTTCATA
>DASTOZ010000167.1:0-5811 GCA_035762365.1 Pyrinomonadaceae bacterium
CACGCCGCGAAAGGTTTTCCATGTCCTTTGCGATCTCGCGTTGACGCGAGGCCGCCTGCGCGGCGCGCTGTCGCAAATCGGAGACCTGCTGTTGCCGTCCGGCTGAACCTGTTTGACCGCCGCGTTGCCCACTCGCGCCACTCATCTGTTGCAGACGTTGTTGCGCCTGCTGTAAACGATCGAGCGCGCGTTCGTTCTGCGCGATCGATTCGTTTGGATTGCTGCGCGACGACGCCTGCGCCTTTTGCAGTTCGTCCGCTGTTTGATTGAGCTGCTGGGCCAACTGCTGCAACTGCTGATCGCGACGCTCGCGCGAGAGACGTTCGAGCTCACGCGCGGCTTTGCGCGTTTCCTCGATCATCTCCTGCTGCTGACGCTGGTTGCCGCCCGACCCTCCGCCTTGCATCTGTTGCTGACGCCGTCGCTGCTCCTCGAGCGCGGCCTGTTGCCGCCGGGCAAGCTCTTCCAACCGCCGTTCGGCTTCGCTCTTCTGCTGTTCCGCCTGCTGCTGTTGCTGACGCTGCACGGTCTCGTACTGGTTCTTCATCTTGTCCAGTTCGAGTTCGAAGAGACCGGCGAGTTCCTGTTGCTCTCGTTGACCACCGCTTCCGCCCTGGCCGCTCTGATTACCGAAAGCGACCTGCACTTCACGGAAGATCGCGTCGGCGGCAAGCAGGCGTTGCAGCGCGCGCTGTTCGGGCGGTAGCGCGTCTTTGCCGGTTTGTTTTCGCAGCGGCGGCGGCGCGCCTTCCATCTCTTTCGCGGCTTGCTTCAGGTGCTCGGCCATCTCGGCGACCTGCTTCTGTCCGTCAGTACCGCCGAGACGACGGCCCATGCGATCGAGAAACTCGAGCGTGTCGGTGCGCAGTTTTTCCTGACCCGCGGCGACCGCTTCGTAACCGTCTTTCCGTTCCTGCTCCGTGTACTTGTCGCCTTCGCGAATCAACTTATGCGTCGCGGCGATCAGGTCCTTTTGCCGTCGGGACAGCGCGTTTTGTTCCTGGTCGCCGCCCCCGCCACCGCCGCCACCTTGTTGCTGCGCCTGCTTGTACTCCATCTCAAATGGCTTCACTTCGATGAAATAAATGTCGCTGGTCGATTCGTTGCCGGCGTCGCGCGCCTTCGCGTAGTAGGAGATGAAGTCGCCGGGTTTGAGGCCGTATTCCTCGAGGAAGAACGTGTAAGCGCCGCTGAGTGAGCGCGCCGATTCGCGCGTCAGTTGCTGAAGATTGACCTTCTTTTCTTCGCCGCCGTTGACGGAGAAATGCAGGTCCATCGACACGACTCCGTAATCGTCTTCGGCACGCGCCTGCGTGAACACTTCCTCGAGGTTAGTCGCTTTCTTGTCGCGGCCGGGCTTGTCGAACGAGATCGTCGGCGGTTGATCGACGAGCACCGACACGTCGTACTCGTTCGAGCCTCGATACGCTTCGCCGTCGATGCTGACGAGCTCGATGTAATAACTCGTGTCGTTCGTAACGGTAAGTTCGCCGACGAAATTACCGTCCTGCTGTTTCATCTCGACCTTCTTGCCGTCGGCATAGACGATACGCGCAGCGCGCACTTTGCCCGTGAGTTTCGCCGCGATTGTTGCGGTCGTTCCTTTCAGGGCAGCGATGTCCCCGCCGTCTTCGATCGTCTTCGCCGGCAGGTTCGTAAAGGCAGGGAAGTTGAGCGTCACATCAAGCTGTTTGACGTACGGCAGATCGACAACGTTCAGCTTGAAAACATCCGAGCGGACGCTGTTCGATTCGACGAAGTACTCCATCGAGTCCTGAATGTTGAAGATCGAGAAGCGGAAGTCGCTGCGCAACTTCGCCGGTTCCATCGTCTGTCCCTGGAAGTCGGCACTGGACCCGAGCGGTCGCGCGAAGATGGTAACTGTTTGCGAGTCGAAGTTGACGAGCGTCGCGATGACGTCCTGATCGGATCCTTTCGGAACGCGAGCAGTGCCGGGCTTTACTTTGATACTCAACGCGTTTGCGGACGCGGCGAGTGTGGTCGGCGTGACGAGTTGGGCCACGCCTTCGGAGATCTCGCGGGGTCCCCATTTGAGCACGCCGGCAAACAGCAACAGACTGGCAAGCGCGGCGCCGCCATACATCATCAGGCGTGAGCGGCGAATGACGTTGCGCACGTCGAGCGTGGCGGAGACGTCGTTTGCGTCGCGATAGAGGCGGTTGACGATCGCGGGCGAGATGCCCGTGGCGCTCCCGTTTGCGAACTCGACGGCTGTTACCAGACGATCTTCAGTGCCGAAAGTGCGCTCTTCTATGAGGCGGGCGAGTCGTGCGTCGCTGATACGTTTGAGCAGCGGACGAACCAGTGCGAAGTAGATCGTGGCCAGACATGTCAGCACCGCGCCGACGCGCAGAGTGATGAGTGCGGCGCCGTTGTAGCGATAACGGTGCGCGGCCCAGCCGGTGAGCAGCAGCACGCCGGCTACGACGCAGAGGCTGATTGCCGCACCTCGCAGTGTAAGCAGAAGTTGCCGTCGCGATCTCGCTCGACGAAGGAGATCCTGCAACAGGTTGGTTTCAGGGCTCATCGCGTTCATCACCTTGGACCCCCCATCCGCTTCACCCGACCATTTTCACCATTTTTGTTCGGCGCGCCAACAGAGATTCCGCCAATAACAGCAACAAGGCGATAAACAACAACGACCACCAGACTCTCTGCCGTCCCTCGACTTCCGCGCCACTCAGATTTCGATTCGCATCGCTGCCTTCGCCCGTGCCCGTGCCGCCGGTCACACCTGCGACGAATTCGCCAAAATTCAACTTGCTGAAATCGCCTTCGGCGCCGTCGGTATCAACCGCCGCAAAGGCAGGCTGATTGCTGTACCGCAACCGGTAAAAGCCGAGTTCGCGCGCGGTTACGAGCAGATCGCCGTCGGGTGTGTTTCGTCCTTCCGAAAGACGCGCGCCTGCCGGAGTGTCGACCGGCGGCAACTGCCCGTTAGCTTCCTTGCGCACCGTGAACGTCTGGCCCAGGCCATACCACGAGTTGTCGTCGCGCGCGCCCGCGTACCGGACCATCTGGTGAATGAACGGCAAGTAGAGCGGCGTCAGCGGCAGATCGTTCCAGCTTGGACCAAGCGACGAAGTGAACAGCAGCACGCGGCCCTTGCCATTGCGCGATTCAACCAGCGCCGGACTGCCGTCTTCGAAACGAGCGAGCACGGTTGCGGTGGCCGCCGGTTCGGAACGGAAGTAGCCGATCACGTGTGCCGCCGCGAGGCGTCCACTCTCTTGAAACACTTCGAAGATCGGATGGTCGAACTTCACGTTTGTGATGGCGACACTCTCGCCGGCCTTCGTCTGCACCGCTTCACGCAACACTGCGGGCATGATGCGTTTCAGCGCGTTGAAACTTTCGACGGTCGTGCGTGGCCCCGTGGAAACGATCACTTGCCCGCCCGCCTCGACAAACTTCATCAACGCGTCGGCGAGCGCGCCGCTGATTGGTCCAGCGTCGTTGAGCACCACCAATGAATATTCCGGGATGCCGGACGGATCGACCGCGCCGGTAGTTTTCAGCGTGAACGTGAACGGCAGATCGTCGTTCGTCGTCAACGCGCTTTGCAGGTGCAGACTGTCGCTTCGTCCGCGTGAGGCACTTTCGACGATCAGCGCCTTCGCCGGCGTCTCGCGACTCAACGTGAAATAGAAGCGGTTGTCGGGCGCGAAGTCGCCGGAAACGACGTCGATCGTGCAGCGATTCGCTCCCTCGTTCAGATTGAAACCGGTGAACTCGATCACCTTCGAGTCGCGACTGTTGAGACTAACGTCTCGCTTTTCGACAGTCTGCTCGTTGATCTGAAAGTCGACCTGGATGCGATCGCGTGGCGTGTCGCCGAAGTTGCTGATGTGGACCGCGAGATTGTCGAGATACTTCTGTCCGAACACCACGCCGCGCGCCTCCACGTTCGTGATCGCGATGTTTGCCGACGTATCGTTCCCGGCGACGTCGAGCGTCGTGAGCTGTGTGCTGTTTGCGAGTTTGAAAGTCGCGGTGTTTTGGTTCCAGCCGGGCGCCTGGAAGTCGGAGATCATCACGATCTTCTTTGGACCGTTGGTTTGAATCTCACCCAGTAACGATTCAGCGCCGCGCAGTGCCTGTTCGTAATCGGTTCCGTCCCAACCCACGGCCAGACTTCTGATCGACAACCGCAGACGGCCCTTGTCGGCAGTGAAGCGATTAACGACTGCGTAACGTTTGTCGAACGACACGAGCGCGAGTTGTTCGTTGTTGCGCGCATCGTCGACGACGGCTTCGGCACGTTTCAGGGCTTCGCTGAAGAGAGGCTCGCGTCGCATGCTCAACGAGTTGTCGACGAGGATCACAGTCGCGCCGGCGGCAGTATTCTCTTTCGCCGAGCTACCGCCGCTGAAGAACGGACGCGTAAAGGCGATGACGATCAGCATGATTGCCAGACACCGCAATAGGAGCAGCAGCACGTTTTGCAGCGTGCGCCGACGGATAGTTCGTTGCGGCACCTGACGCACGAAGACGAGGGCAGGGAATTGCACCTTGCGCGCGCGCGTGCGACGCACGAGATGCACGAGTATTGGAGCGGCAAGTGCCGCGACACCAAGAAAAAATAATGGCGTTAGAAACGACATCTACTTATCTGCCTGCGCGACGTGATAAGAACGAGAACAACGCAAAATCCAGTGGCTGCTTCGTCGTCAGCATTTCGTAATCGACGTGGTTCGCCGCCGCACAAGCGCGCATGTCGGCAACATGCTGCTTCATGCGTTCGCGATATCCGCCCATCACCACTTCCGGAAGCACCGGCATCTGCTCCTGCGTCTCCGCGTCTTCGAGCAACAACACCGGATCCGTGAAATCGAAGTCGAGCTCGTTCTGATCGAGCACGTGAAAGGCGACCAGATCGTGCCCCTTGAACCGCAGGTGCTGAAACGCCTCTTTCAACGGGTCAGTCTGATCGTAGAAATCGGAGATGAGCACGACGATGCCGCGGCGGGTCAGGATCTCGGCGAGTTGATGCAGCGACTCCGCGAGCCGCGTTTCACCGCCGGGTTGAAGCATCGACAACGTACCGAAGATCGTGCGCATGTGGCCCGTGCGGTTCCGCGCAGGCACATGCGTGTGCACCTTCTCCGAGAACGCGACCAAACCGACCGCGTCCTGTTGCCGGTTCAATAAATACGCGATCGACGCCGCGAGAAACTGTCCGTACTGCAACTTCGTCACGGAACTCGCGTGCGCATAGTTCATCGACGCACTGGTGTCGAGCAGGATGTGACACTGCGTGTTTGTATCCGCGCGATACTTCTTGATGAAGTAACGATCCGTGCGTCCGAGCAAGCGCCAATCGAGATAGCGCAGGTCGTCGCCGGGGTTGTATTGTCGATATTCTGTGAACTCAGTCGAGAAACCGGTGTACGGCGAACGATGCAGGCCGGACATGAAACCTTCGACAACAGCACGCGCGAGCAATTCGAGCGATCCGATCCTCGCGAGCAGTTCAGGGTCGAGAAACCGCGCCGGTGTTGTCGTTGGTTGCGCAAACATGGGTTACTCTTTTAACCACAAAAGGCGCAAAACGCACATAAGGCACAAAGACGTAAAAAATGAATCAGGTTGTTCATAACGATCTCTCAATGCCTGCTTTGTTTGTGCCTCTTGTGCTTTTTGTGCCTCCTGTGTCTAAAGTCCGCTCTTCGGTTCGGGCACGTAGTCGATCAACTGTTTGATGACCTGATCGGAGTCGACCTTCTCCGCTTCAGCCTGGAAGTTCAGCAACACGCGATGTCGCAACACGGCGGGCGCGACCGCGCGTAT
>DASTOZ010000168.1:0-3250 GCA_035762365.1 Pyrinomonadaceae bacterium
AAGCGGTTCTCGAACAACTACCAGTTCATCGCGTCCTACGTGTTTTCCAGCTTGATCGGAAACTACGAAGGATTGTTCCGTAATGACAACGGTCAGTCTGACCCGAACATCACTTCGCTGTTCGACCTCGTCAGCTTGCTCAACGGTCTCTACGGAAGACTGCCAAACGATCGTCCGCACCAGTTCAAGTTTGATGGCAGCTATCAGTGGCCATTCAAACTCATGACCAGCGGTTCGTTCCGTGTTCAGTCTGGTGTTCCGTTCAACGCTTTGGTCCCGCACCCGGTTTATGGTGACAACGAAGGCTTCTGTATCCCAGACCTCAGTTGCGTACCGCGCGGCACGGCGATCAATCCGTTCACGGGCAGCAACCGCACACCCAATACCTGGAACCTGGATCTCGGCGCCTACTACCCGATCTCCGTTGGTGAGGGTAAACAGCTTCGTCTGCAAGTTGACTGGTTCAATGTTTTCAACAAACAGGAAGCGATCAAGCAGGACGAAACGTTCCTGATCAACAGCGGTGCTCCGGGCATCGCTCCGGTTCCGAATCCGTTCTACGGCACTGGCACAATCTTCCAGTTCCCGTCGGCGCTTCGGCTGGGCGTGAAGTTCCAGTTCTAAGAACTTGAATTTCTTGTGACCACCCTCCTACGAGGCGTGGCCAGTTTGAGGGAGGCGTAAAAACATGCGCCTCCCTTCTTGTTTTTGTGGTAACCTTCATCGCGCCAATCAAACGACAAACACCTCCAGATTTAACTCGGCAACTGCTTGTCAACGGAGTTATCGAGATGTCTCAGAAACCATTCGACCTACGCACCTCGTGTCGCTATCCGCTTCTCTTAACGCTGCTGCTTTCCATGGCTGTCGTCGCGGACGCGCAGGCAGGCGGGGGCATTGACACGACCGGCACCGGCGGCCGGCATTCAATTAGTGGCCGCATCATCTTTCCTTCCGGACAACGCGCCGATTCTCGTCTCAAGGTGAAGCTGGAAAGCTCCGGCAACGGTGACTTGAATGTATTGGCGGATGGCAATGGAACTTTCATGTTTCGCGGACTGACAGCGGGCAGCTACACGGTTGTCGTTGAAGGCGGCGACTACTTCGACACCGCACGCGAGACGATATACATTGAACCTACCCTCACCGATCCGCGAAGCAACGTCGCCATCGGTCCGCTTTCGAGACCCTACGTCGTCCAGATTTATTTGCGGCCTAAGGACGAAACCGCACCGACGAAGCCCGGCGTCTTGAATGCCGCTCTGGCGAGCATTCCGAAAGCCGCTCTGGAACTTTATGACAAAGGTGTTCAGGCAGCAGGGCGAGGCGAAACAGACGTGGCGATCGACAACCTACGGCGCGCGATCGTGTTGTATCCAAACTTTGGCCCGGCGTTGAACGAACTCGGCGTTCAGTACATGAAAAAGGGTGAGCTCGACAAGGCCGCCGAAGCACTGCAAAAAGTGCTTCAGCTCTCGCCGGAAGCAGCCGAGCCGTGTCTGAACTACGGGATCGTCCTGTTGCAGCAGAAGAAGTTTACGGACGCTGAAAAGCAGTTACGAGATGCGGTCGTGAAGAATCCGAATACGTACACTGCGCATCTTTATTTCGGCATCACGCTCATCTACGTGAAGAACTATCCCGACGCCGAAACGCAACTGCGCAAGGCTGTTACGATCGGTGGTCCAAAGGCGAGTCAGGCTCATTACTATCTCGGCGGGTTGTACTGGCAGACCGGCAAGCACAAAGAAGCTGCTGATGAGCTCGAGACGTTCCTGAAGCTGGAGCCAAAAGCGGCAAACGCCGACAAGCTTCGCACCACGATCAGAGAGCTGCGAAACAAATCCGATTAGACACGGATTCTCTGGGTCATTTGTGCCTTTTGTGACTAGCGTTCGAGCGTGAGCAGGTGTCCGAGCTTTTCTTTTTTAGTGCGTAGATAATCCGCGGCGTCCTCGGTCGCATCAACCTCGATCGAAACTCGTTCGACAATTTTAAGTCCCGCCTCTTCCACCGCCCGCAGCTTCAGCGGATTGTTGGAAATAACCTTTACCTGACAAAGCCCAAGATCGAAAAGAATCTCCGCGCACTGCCGGTAATCACGCAAGTCGACTGCAAGCCCGAGCTGTTCGTTCGCTTCGACGGTGTCGGCACCACGATCTTGTAAGGCATACGCCCGGATCTTGTTGACGATACCGATGCCTCTGCCCTCCTGTTGCTGGTAGACAATCGCGCCCCGGCCTTCCTGCTCGATCATCTGCATCGTGCGGTGAAGCTGCCTGCCACAGTCGCACTTCGTCGAACCGAAGACGTCGCCTGTCAGGCATTGCGAGTGGATACGGACGAGCGTCGGCACGTCGCGGCTCATCTCGCCTTTAAAGAGGACTACAAACTCTTCGCGGGTCGTGAGCGAGCGATAGGCGGCGATCTGAAAATCGCCCCACTCCGTGGGCAGGTTCGCGACCGCGACCCGCTCAACTGTGCCTGTTTTTACCTCGTCGCAGCAGTTCTCAGGAGATGGTTTTTCCAGCGTCTGCACTTCCATTATGAATCAGCAGGTTTAAATAAGGTTTGCCAATTATCCGTGTTCATCCGTGGTTTCGCAACTATTCGCGATAAGGGGCGTGTACCGGATTTGCGGTAACGAGATTTGGACTGTATCCTTCTCCAAGCCTGACCGCCCAACGATACTCGGCGATGAAGTCCTTAGTGCATAACAGCCTCAATCTGGCATCGAGACCCTTTAGTAATCGCGTCCTTCCCTGGGCGCTGACGGCGATTGTGCTCTTCGTCGCGTTCGTCGGATTGGTAATAGTCGTGCGGCTCACGACCGTCGCCAACCGTCAGGCCGCCGCGCTCCAGGTCGAAAACAATGCTCTAAAACAGCAGGAAAAAGCGCTGATGGATGTGGCAAGTGCTACTCGGGCTCAGATGTCCCCGGAGCAACAGCGCGCGGTCCCGTCGGCGCACAGGTTGATCGATCGGAAGCAGTTTTCCTGGTCCAGGTTGTTGGCGGATTTCGAGTCCGAGCTTCCCAATAACGTGAGGGTCTCGCGAATCGCAGTGCGCGACGTGAATAAGCAAGCTGACTCCACGATCGCAACGCTCGATCTCGCCGTCTTTACTAAAGACCCTGCGACCATCAGCTCGATGATTGCCGACATGCATCAGAAGGGCGTCTTTCAACTCGTCTTGCGATCGCAGAACCTGGCGAAGGGCCGCGGCGAACAGGGAACCGAATACGAGTTTG
>DASTOZ010000169.1:0-2201 GCA_035762365.1 Pyrinomonadaceae bacterium
GAGGACGATCGCGAGTGCGACATGGATCAGGAAATTGTTGCGGTTCATGGTAGTACCTCAAAACTCAAACGCGGTAGTTCTTCCCTTTGTAGTTAAAAAGGCGAAGCTGGTTTTTGTCGGCGCGGTATTCGTAGTTGCGGCCTTCGGCGGAGAGCCGAATGCGCCAGCCGCGTGTCATCATCATCCCGCTCATTTCGTCTTCTTCGGCGGCGCCGAGCGCCATGTCGGGGAAATCGGCGTCTTCGACTGATGATTCAGTGATTTTCGACGCGTCCGTGTTCAGGCGCTGCGCCAGGTCCGTGCGAGCTTTCTCGATTGCGTCTTCTTTGGTCATAGAGGCTTTGCCGACTCAAACGACCCTCGAGCATGCTTTGTTCCCGATGGTAGGAGACATTTTGAGCTACTTTAGATCGCCATACAAGTGCTGCAACAAGACGGCGGTGGCGATGGCGGCGGTTTCGGCGCGCAGGATGCGGCCGCCGAGGGTCACGACTGAGACATTTTCATCTCTCGCTGCATTCAATTCTTCCTCAGACCAACCGCCTTCGGAACCGACAATGGCAATCACGGATTTCAAGCTTAAATCCGTGTTCAAAGCCTGACCTCCGCGTTCAGAAAACATCAAACACTGGTTGTTTTCACGGATCAATGTTTCAAAGGGCATCGGTGTTTCCACTTCCGGCACGATGGATCTGCCGCACTGTTTCGCGGCTTCGAGCGCGATTCGTTGCCAGCGAGTGACGCGTTTCTCAGCGTCGCTTGCGTCGCGTAGGCGAATGTCGGCGTAGCGTGTGATCAGTGGAATGAATCTGTTGACGCCGAGCTCGGTCCCTTTCTGCACGACGAGATCGAACTTCTCGCCTTTCAACAGGGCAACGCCGAGTGTCAGTTGCAATGGCGACTCGGGCTTTGGCGGTTCGATCTCGTCTCGAAGCTCGAGCTCGGCAAACTCGCGTCGCGCCTGCGAGACCACCGCGCGAAACTCCCGCCCCTCGCCGTCAAACACCTGCACTTCATCGCCGGCTTTGAGTCGCAACACCTCGCGCAGGTGACGCGCTTCGTCTGCGGTCAACGTCACGATGCGCTTCCCAAAGTTGAACGCGCTCGGCGGCGCGAAGAACCTGCGACGACTCATCACTCAAACCACGATCGCAACCCACTCGCCATCCTGCGTGATCTCCACCTCATCGTGCAGCACACCCAGGATCTGTTCAATCTGTGTTTCGAGAATCCCGCACAAGATCAACTTGCCACAAGTAACACTGATCAAAGCCGGCATGATTTGCAATATCACGTCGGCCGTGAGATTTGCGCAGACGAGATCGGCGGAGGGTGTTGTTTCTTCTACCGAGCCGACACGGAATTCAATCTGATCGCCAACGCCATTCGCCCTCGCATTATCGCGCGCGATCTCGATTGCGTGAGGGTCGGTGTCACAGGCGTCGATGCGCGCACCGGGAAACATCTTCGCCGCCGCGATCGCGAGAATGCCCGTGCCGGTGCCGACGTCGAGAAAACTGCCGCCAGCAAAATGCTTATCGATCGCGTCGAGACACAATCGCGTCGTCTCATGCGTGCCGGTTCCAAACGCCATCCCCGGCTCGATGCGAATCACGATGCGATCGGGTGCGTCATTGATCTCCGTCCACGGTGGCGCGATCACGAAACGTCCGACCTGGACCGGCTGCCAGCTCTTCTTCCATTCCGCGAGCCAATCACGATCCTCGACCTCGCGCAGGTTCATGTCGCGTACTGACGACGACGGCATCTGATAGATGCGCAACGCCTCCAGCAACTCCGATCTGATTAATTCTCGATCCGGAACGTCGGCAAAATACCCGGTCACTTTGTCGGCTTCATCCGCGGTCACGGTCCCAAGGGCGCCTGCTTCCATCAGCGCGTACTCGACAGCCTCGCGTGCTGCGGGCTCGAGATCGATTTCCAGTTCATGCCAAACCATACTCATCGAGCAAATGCGCAGAGTTGCGCCAATCCTCTTCCACTTTCACAAACAACTCGAGATGAACGCGATGGCCCAACAACGCTTCGATATCGCGACGCGCCGCGATCCCGATCTCTTTCAAACGGCTCGCGCCTTTGCCGATGATGATCTTTTTCTGCGACGCACGCTCGACGACGATCACGCAGTAGATCCGCGCGAAGTCCTCGCGAACTTCTTCAAATCGTTCGGTGACGACGGC
>DASTOZ010000170.1:0-3595 GCA_035762365.1 Pyrinomonadaceae bacterium
CGCGCGAGATGGACCACCGAGTAACCGATCGCCATTCCGATCTCCAACGCCCGCTTCGCACCGCTCGTCCGCGCCGTGATCTCGATGAACGCCGCCACCTCCCGATCGGCGATGGGCACATTATGCTTCGACGCAAAAACCTCCATCTCCGTCAACAACTGATCGTGCTGAGGCAGCAGATGGTCTAGATACTCAGCCTGTTCACGTTGGAGAATCGCGTCGAGTCGCGCTTTCATAATTTGCCCTGTTTGCCTTTCAAGTGTCGGAATTTTCCGGCATGTCGCCGCTGACTGAGACGTAGCGGCGGCCGAGGCCGAGTTGGCGTAGTTTGTGTTGGAGCGACTGGCGATGCATGTCGAGAATTTCGGCCGCGCGCGTCACGTTGCCCTGTGTGTGTTCGAGGCAACGTGTGATGTAGCGGCGCTCGAACTCGCGTCGGTCCTCGCGAAAATCGGCCGTAAACGGCACACGCAGACCGTCGGATTCCTCGTCTGATTCGCCGATTGGGCCTTTGGGGATTCCGGCGGTAATCTCATCCGGCAGATCGCGCGGCGTGATCTCGTCGCCTTCCGCCATGATGACGGCGCGATCGATCGTGTTCTTCAACTCGCGCACGTTCCCGGGCCAGTTGTACTCGACCAGACGCTTCAACGCACCCTGACTCAATGATCGCTGCGGCAGTTCATAACGCTCCGCTGCCGTGCGCAGGAACGTTTCCGCGAGCAGCGGAATGTCCTCGCGTCGTTCGCGCAGCGGCGCAATGTCCACAGTCACGACGCGCAGACGATAGAACAGGTCCGCGCGAAAGTTACCGTTCGTGATCTCCTGTTCGAGCGGCCGGTGCGTCGCACTCACGATGCGCACATCGACGGGGATCGAATCATTCCCACCGAGCCGTTCAATACGTCGTTCTTCCAGCGCACGCAACAACTTCGCCTGCACGTTCGAGCTCATGTCGCCGATCTCATCGAGAAACAACGTGCCGCCGTCTGCTTGCTCAAACTTCCCTTCCCGACGTGCCGCGGCTCCTGTAAAAGCGCCCTTTTCATGACCGAAAAGCTCCGATTCGATCAGCTCCGAGGGCAGCGCCGCGCAGTTCACTGCGACAAACGAGCTGTTCCGCCGGGCGCTGTTTCGCTCGTGAAGCTCGCGGGCGACCAACTCTTTTCCGGTACCTGATTCGCCGCGCACCAGCACGGTCGCGTCCGTCTCTGCGACCTTGTCGATCATCGACCGCACACGCTGCATGGCTTCAGACGTGCCGATAAGCGCGCCGCGCTGCGTACGCTCGACCTCGATGCGGCGGCGCAACGAATAGTTCTCGCGGCGCAGTTGGACCGTCTCGGCGGCGTTCTTAACGACGAGACGGAGATCGTCGAGCTCGAATGGTTTGGAAAGATAATCGTGGGCGCCGGCTTTCACTGCTTCGACGGCCATGCGTTCCGAGCCATGGGCTGTGATGATGATCACCAGGGGCGCATTACCGTTGGCGGATTTGAGTTCGCGAAGGAAATCGAGCCCGCTCATTCCCGGGAGATTAACGTCCAGCAGGAGCAAGTCGGGCTCGTGTTGTTTCAGCAGGGCGCGGGCTGCTTCGGCGGACCCTGCTTCGGAGATGTTATACCCGAGGGTGGTCAGTGCTCGCCGCATGCCGTAGCGTGCGGCTTCTTCGTCGTCAACTATCATCAATCGCAATGCGTCTTTTCTCACTTCCGGGTTAGTTTAGAACTCGTCCGGAAGTTTTACTAGCGCATCGCGTGCCAAAGACCGATTGACCGCCTACTTCTGGGCTCGCTTGGCGGAAACCACGAGGATGATGGCGTCGCCGGATGGGCCAACGTTCAGGGTGCCGACGATGACTGGTTCTGCCTCACGCATGCTGATGTCAGTGCCCAGGCCGGTTTGTTCGTAACTCGTCGTCGGTTTTACTTCGCCATTTGCGGCAACGGCGCTCATCTGGATCGGAACACGGGCGCCGAAACTGAACCCATCCATTTGGATCAGTTGCTGGCCTTCGCTGTTACGCGTGAGTTTGACTTGCCGGATGTTGAAATGGCTAAAGCTCGGCGTTGTCGCTGTCGCGGCTGCTGACGTCATCGGTGCTCCAACCCAGTTCAGCTGCAAACGGCCATCGTTCTTGACGCGATTGATGAGTGTCGATACAAGCCGGTAATTCTTAAATGGCAATGTTGCGCGCATCTGTTTTACGACAGTGTCAAGCGATGCTGGGAGTTTGGAATCGCCAACTTCCTGGTTGGAACCGACGATCAGAAACAGTTGCGTCTCGAGATTCGTTGCGTCTTCTTCTTTGGTGTCACTCTTCGTTTGAGCTTGTGCCGTTTGCGGAAACCCCTGCGCCCGAACTCCGACTCCAGAGCCGAGACACACCACCGCAAACAACATCGCGACCACAAATTTCCTCATGCTACATCTCCTTCAAATAGGTAACGCTCCAAGCCACACCTATCACGCAGCACGCGTGTGAAAGTTCCGGTGTGATTCCGACGATCGGGAATTAGTTAATGGGGATGCGAATGTGGAACAGCGCGCCGTGTCCGTTGCGAGCAACGCCGAGAGATGCGGAACCGCCGACTTCCTGCACGCGTTTGCGAACGATCGCCAGGCCGAGTCCGGTGCCGCGTTGACGAGTGGTGAAGAATGGCTCCCAGATCTGTTCGCGCAATTCCTGCGGTATGCCCGGACCGCTATCTTGCACGGTTACCAGCAATTCGCCGTCAGACGCGGAGGCAGTCAAAAGCACTTCGCCGCCTGATGGCGTCGCCTGCAATGCATTCAGTAACAGGTTTGACAAAGCGTCCCGCAACGCGGAAACGGATTTTCCAGCAAGCGTTGCGTCTGTCGAGATCGAGCTGTTGAGTGCGATTCCCTGCTCGCGCGCATTCGCTTGAAACAGATCTACTGAAGTCCGCACCAACTCCTCGACGCTCAATGGCTCCGCAGCCGGACTCTCCCTGCGCGCAAAACTCAACAGCTGTGTTATGCTCTGACTCAGTCGATCGGTCTCGCCGATAATCAGACTCAAGTCGCGTTCGTACTCGTTCTTCAAACTCTCGTCTTCACGCATCACCTGCGCGATCGACTTTATGGCAGACACCGGGTTCTTGATCTCGTGTGCGACAGTCGCGGCCATACGTCCGAGGGCCGCGAGACGTTCACGCTCCGCCAGTTCACGTTCGAGACGAAAGTTCTCCTCCACCAACCGCGAATCATCAATCGCAATGGCGACTTGATTCGCCAGGATCTCCATCACGGACCGCGCATCGGGCGTCAAACTCGCCGCCGCCGCATCAACCGCCAACAGCCCTTCGACGTTCTCCTCACGTCGCAACGGATACGCCAGCTTGAACCCTTGCTCGACCAGCACCGGATCGTCTTCAATCGGCGACCAGCCATTCGCACGCGACTTCGCCAACACTAACTCGCCCCATGGTTCCGGCAGTTTCCGGTCTCCATTCACATCACCAGCCACGGATCCGTCGATGAAGATCTTCAACTGTCTCAACCCCAACGCCTGAGTCGTGCGCTCTTCGACAAACTGCAAAAGGTCAGACAGCTCCTTGAACAACCCCGCATG
>DASTOZ010000171.1:0-2866 GCA_035762365.1 Pyrinomonadaceae bacterium
GTTCTCGCGAGCGACCGCGGCGAGTTCGTCCAGCGCATCGACGACGCCGCTCGAGGTCGTGCCCGCAACGCCGACGATGCACGACGGCACGTGACCTTCATTCCGATCGCGCGCAATCTGCTCGCGCAAAGCATCGATACGAATGTGAAAACGATCGTCGGTCACAATCTTTCGCAGACTATTGCGGCCGAGCCCGAGAATGTCGACGCTTTTGTCGATCGAGTAGTGACATTGCTCGGACGCGTAAACGACGAGATCGCCGGAAGCGGAGCGCACGCCGCGATCCTTGATCGTCGCGACTGCCTTGTCGCGCGCGCACTTCAAGGCGATGAGGTTCGCTTCCGAGCCGCCGCTCGCGAGTGTTCCGAAACTCTTCGGTCCGTAGTTCAGCAGTTCGCACAGCCAGCGGATGACACGCGCCTCGATCATCGCGGACGTTGGACCATTCCGCCACGCGCCGCCGTTTTGGTTGAGCATTGAAGTGAACACGTCGGCCCACACACCGATTGGCAACGGCGTCGGGTTGAACTGTCCGAAGTAACGCGGGCTCGGCACACCCATCGCGTTCGGCGCCACGTCCAGGCGGAACCTCGTCAGGATCTCGTCAATCGAGATGCCCTTCTCCGGCAACGGTTCGTCGAACAGCTTTTCGAGTTGCGCTGGTGTCGCTTCGGGTGTCACTCGTCGCAACGCCAGCGCCTCGACAAACTCTTCGACGATCTGCGGAACAGCTTTTCCGAGTAACCGGTGTTGCTCAACAAAATCATCAATCATATTCTTGTGTGAATGGATGAATTACAGCGATTCGAGCAAGCGTTAAAATCAAATCAATCCGTGTTTAGCGTCGTCCTCAGCTCCGAAGTGCTCAAGGGTCTGAGCGCCTACTACAGTTTACTCAGTCGTTGGAACCCGCGTCTCCATCTCGTCGCTCCGTGTCCACCCGAGGAGTTTGCAACTCGACACATTCTCGAATCACTGATGCTACTCGAGCACCTGCCGCCGGAAGCAAAGATAGCAGACATCGGCTCCGGCGCGGGTCTTCCAATCATTCCCTGCCTCATCGCCCGCCTTGACTTACACGCCACTCTCATCGAATCCTCTCAGAAAAAATCCGTCTTCCTGCGCGAAGCCCTGAACGCGACCGGCAGGACCGCGACCATCATTGCGAAACCCTTTGAAGACATTCCACCGCCCGACGTCGCCTTCATCACGTGCCGCGCACTGGATCAATTTGTAGAAAAGATGACGGACATATTCGAATGGGCGCCACGC
The DNA here is from genome assembly GCA_035762365.1 of Pyrinomonadaceae bacterium. GTDB lineage: Bacteria > Acidobacteriota > Blastocatellia > Pyrinomonadales > Pyrinomonadaceae > PSRF01. The sequence goes on from DASTOZ010000171.1 coordinate 1,273, forward strand.
GGAAGCTCGCTGCTGTTGTTTGGTGGGGAGGCGTTGCGTGAACGCCTCGGCGGACAGACTCGCGCGTTCCAGGTTCCACTTTCCGAGAGACGGTTCCTTTTCGTAACCACGAATGACACGGATGACAAACGGCCGGATTAACTCGGTTCTTCGCGGATTACATCCGTCGGTTTCTTATCTTCACGCAAACCCTGAAACGATGGATGTCGAATGATGCCTTCGTCGGTCCACTCCGTGAACGCGACTTCGCCAACCAACGCTGGTTCGGCCCAGACCGCACGGCGCAGGCCGGGGTCGCTTGGGATCACGGCGAAGGGACGTGTCTTGCGCGCTAACTTGTCCAGCATCTTCTTCAAGTCGACACGCATCCGGTTACTGAACCCGGTGCCCGCGCGACCCGCGTAGATCAGTTTTCCCTTGTCGTAAACCCCAAGCACCAGCGAACTGAACGGGATGCCTTTGTCAGACAACGTGTATCCCGCAATCACAAACTCCTGACGCCGCAGACATTTCACCTTCAACCAGTTGCGGCTGCGCGTCGATTCGTACGGCGAATCAGCCAGCTTCGAAACAATCCCCTCGATCCCGTGCTTGCATGCCTCCTTGAAAAACTCCGCGCCACTTCCTTCGATGTGATCGCTAAACCGCAGCGGACTCTTCTCGTCGACATTCTCCAATAGCGCCGCCAGCACTTCCTTCCGTTCCCTCAACCGACAACGCGTCAACAAAAACCCATCGAGATAAACGAGATCAAACACATGAAACATCAACCCTGCCGCAGAGTTCTTGTTGATCTGTTGTTGCAGCTTCTGAAAACTCGCGCGACCCGTCGCGTCCAACGCTACGACTTCGCCATCCAGGATCGCGCTCTTCAATCGCAACGCTTTGACGGCCTTACCCAGGGCGGGAAACTTCGCCGTCCAGTCTTTCCGATTCCTCGTCCAAAATTTTACGTTCCCTCGATCGACGTGACACAACAAGCGATACCCGTCGAGTTTTAGTTCATGAAACCACTCATCGCCGGCCGGAGCTTTATCGACGAGCGTCGCGAGTTGCGGTGAAATAAATTCAGGCAGCGAGGCTTTGCGCGCACCCGTCAACAGCTTGAGTTGTTTCTGATTCATGGGCGTTTTCATTTTACGTTGTTCGGCGCCACGATTGCAGCTTCAACTCAATGTTGGCAATCCCGGCAAGTTCTCTGTACGAAAAGAGATCGGAGCCGATTTCGGAAAAGGGGCGATGTGCTTACAAGAAACGAAAGTAGCCCACGCGTAACATCAACGAGATCAGCGCCGCAACTTATAGCCATGTATGCGATCAGACCAATCAACGAAATCTACCATCTGGTAACACGCGGCGGACAAGACACGCTGTGCGGGTTGAGGGTCAGCCGTATTACATTCGACCGGACTGGTAACCGGCTCCAGTTGGTATATGAAATGCCAGACGGAAGAACTATCTGCAAACACTGCGAGCGCATTCAGCGTCAGGAGTCTGACGAGTAAACCATCACAACTGATTGATAAAAAAATGGCCCGCTACGCAAACCGACGCAGCGGGCCATTTAACTTATGGGGGGTTCTATTCCCAACTA
>DASTOZ010000172.1:0-4545 GCA_035762365.1 Pyrinomonadaceae bacterium
TACTATAGGCAGTTTAAAAACCTCGATGGTAAACTAGCCGCGAAGTAAAAGTTATGGCTGTACTAAAGAAATTTCGCTCCCGCTGGCTGTCGCAGTCTGAAACGCCCTACGAGCCTGAGAAGAAAGCCAAGGCGGCGACGCCGTCGTGGGGCATGAGCTACGACATCCGGCCGCTCACCATCTCGCAGCTCGAAGAATGCTGGCGGCTCGATCAGCGCTGCTTCATCGACGGCGAAGCTTACAGCAAGGAGACGTTCGACTACCTGTTGACTGCGCCGGAGTCGGTTTCGTTTCGCGCCGTGACGTCGGGTGGTGTGATGGCGGGGTTCGTCATCGGGCTCGTCGAACCCGATCGCACGGGACACGTCACGACGGTCGGCGTCGCGCCCGAGCACCGGCGACGTAATCTCGCTAAGCGATTGATGAACGAAGTTGAAGAAGCTTTCCGCAAGCGAAACGTGAGGCTGGTGCGGCTGGAAGTCAGGACCCTAAACACTCCGGCACAGAAACTCTACGAGAGTCTCGGCTACACAATCTCCCAAACACTTCCTAAATATTATTCCAATGGCGGCGACGGGCTGTTAATGCTCAAGTCGCTGGATTAATCACAAAAGGCACAAGAAACACAAAAGGCACAAATACTGAAAGTGATTTCAGGTGCCTCGAAGGTGATTTCAGGGGCCTCGAAGGTTATTTCGGGACTCGAAAGTGATTTCATGTGCCTGGTGATTTCAGCGGCCTTAACCGACTTCCGGAAATCCCTTTTATATTTGTGCCTTCTGTGTTTCTTGTGCCTTTTGTGTTTACCCTTTACGCAACTCCGTCAAAACTTGCTTCGCAACGGCCTTCAATGTGTCGAACACACCGACACCCGTCGCAGCAACTGCTTCAACCACCGGCTCGCCTTTTCTCTGCAACTCCGCCGCCAGATCCTCGACCGGCACGATATTGCCGAGATCGCGCTTGTTGAGCTGAAGCACGTACGGAATCTTCATCAGGTCGTAACCCTGTGACTGCAAATTCTCTTCGAGGTTGTACAACGACTCGATATTCGCATCCATGCGCTCTTCCTGTGAATCGGCCACAAACACCACGCCATCCACGCCCTTCAAAATCAGTTTGCGCGATGCGTCGTAAAACACTTGACCCGGCACGGTGTACAGGTGAAACCGCGTCTTGAACCCGCGCACGGTGCCCAACTCGAGCGGCATGAAGTCGAAAAATAGCGTGCGATCCGTTTCAGTCGCCAGACTGATCAATTTGCCACGGGCCTGGGGAGCCGTCGAATCAAAGATGTACTGCAAATTGGTCGTCTTACCACACAAACCTGGGCCGTAGTAGACGATCTTGCAGTTGATTTCTCGGGAAGCGTAATTAATAAAGGTCATAGCGCATGCCGTTTAGCTAAAGAGACTGTCGATGTCCTCGTCGGTAATGCCGGCAAAGGGCGACTCGTCGTCGAAATCTCCAGCCGCGATCTCGTCGAACATCGTCGCCAGCTGGTGGGAGACTTGCTTGCTTCGCAATTTGACCAGGCCAAGGCTGGAGCGGTCGTCGAACACGATTACCAGCAGGAGCCTGCCAATCACGGAGATGTGAATGCTCTCTTTTTCACCCTCGTGGGAGAGCGTCGGGAATTCCTTCTCGCCGATGAGCTGCGCCATTCCTCCCGTCGCGGCAACGTTGCCCGCAGCGAGAGACGCCAGACTGGTTGTGTCAAGATTTCCCACTTCACCCTGGGAAGCGATCTCCTGACCATCTTTGTCCACCAGGAAGACCACCTTCGCCGACGAATCCATCCGCAGCCGGGCCAGGACGGCTTTTATCTGGTGGTATTGCTGCTCGCGCAACAGGATTGGTGTATCAGCCATTATGCGACTCGTTGTTGAAGACCGGGCGGGAATGTCTACCTGGAGAGTGAACCTGAAAGCGCCTGCTTCGCTATCGCAAATTTCGGAACTAAAGAGGTTACTTAGTCGGTTGGGGCGAAGTGCCGAGGTGCTTTAGACCTCGATAAGCCAAACGCACTTTAACATAGCCAACAATGTGCAGCAAGTGTTTTTCTTTGTTGGCACGTTTGTCGAAATGGACCGTGTTGGATGGTCTTAAAGCACCCGCAAATACTTGTGTTCGTTGATTTAGGGGTGAAGCTGTGGTAAGCTGCGGGCGATTCCAGCGGCTGCTCGTTATCGTGAGCAGCCTTTTGAGATTCCACCCATGAGTAGCAGTCTCACAAAAGGCTTGCGACGGTCCCCTACACGTTCAAAGGCAAAAAAAGCTCCGGCAAAAACCGCGAAGCGCGCTGTTAAAGCAAAGCCTGCTGCGGCTAAACCTAAAGCTAAACGTGCCACCGCCGCCAAACCAGCAGCCCGCAAAGCAGTTGCGCGGAAAGCTGCGGCGAAGCCGAAGCGCGCGAGCGCGGCCACCGCGAAAGCCAGAAGATCGGCACCGAAGCCGGCGGCTCGTAAGACTGCTGCCAAGAAGGTCGCTGCTGTTTCGAGAGTCAAAAAGACGCAGAAGCTCGCAGCCGTCAGAGCAGTTAGACCCACACAAACAGCACCGCCTCCGCCTCGACAACCGACGGTAGACGAGTCGGCCGCACTGGGAGCTTTCGAACGTGCTCACAAAGAGTTTGTACGAGGACGTTTTGCAGAAGCTCGCAACCAGTTCCGGATCCTCGTCGACAAGTACTCGCAGGTTTCGGAAGTAGCCGCTCGCGCTCGCACGTACCTGGCAATCGCGGAATCACGGCTGCGAACGGAAAGCATGCTGCCGCGCGACGCCGACTCCCTTTATGATCGCGGTGTCATCGAACTGAACCGCGGCGAGTACGTGGCCGCGCAGGAGATGTTCGAACGAGCACTCAAGCGCGAACCGGAAGCAGCGCACATTCACTACGGACTCGCAGCCACCCGCGCGCGTTTGGGTTCAATCGACCTCGCGCTCGAATCGCTGCAACGCGCCCTCGCCATTCAACCCAATCTTCGTGTCCGTGCTCAACACGATCACGACCTGAACCCCCTGCGCAACGATCCTGACTTCGATCGTCTCATTTTCAGTAATCCTTCCTAACCGAAAACGGTAATATATCCCTGCGTTCCTGATCTGTATCAGCGGGAGTTTGATTTGCAAACAATCACAGGCGGTCAAAACCTTGTAGCCATCGGCGGCGGCACCGGGTTGTCGACGATGCTTGCCGGTCTCAAACAGTTAGTCGGCCAGAGCGATCAGGAGATCTGGATTGAGAGTCTTTCCGCGATCGTCACGGTTTCCGACGATGGCGGAAGCTCGGGTCGTTTGCGCGACGAGTTGCAGATGCTGCCGCCGGGCGACATCCGCAACTGCATGATCGCGCTTTCTGAAGACGCTAACCTGATCTCGCGTTTGTTCCGGCATCGCTTTCGCGGTGACGGTGGACTCGGTGGACATAGTTTCGGGAACCTGTTTCTCGCGGCGTTGACTGAAGTCACTGGAGACTTCACGGAGGCGATCCGGTTGTCGTCAGAAGTCATTGCCAGCAAGGGCCACATTTATCCCGCGACGTTGAGCGACGTTCGTTTGGTCGCGGAGTTGGAAGACGGTTCGATCGTTCGTGGTGAGACACACATCTCGGCATCGAAAGTCCCGATTCGTCGTCTGCATCTCGAGCCCGAGGAGTGTTTGCCGCTGCCGCAGGCGCTGAACGCGATTCGTGCTGCGGACATCATCACCGTTGGTCCTGGTTCGCTTTACACGAGTATCCTGCCGAATCTGCTGGTAGCGAAAGTGGCCCGTGTGATCGGCCGGAGTTCGGCGACGAAGATCTTCGTGAGCAACCTGATGACGCAACCCGGCGAGACTGACGGCTACAGTGCGCGCGAGCATCTGGAGACGGTGCGTAAGTACGCGCCCGAGATTCATTTCGATTTCGTGGTCGTGAACAACCGCCGCATTAGCGCCGAGCAGGCCGAACGCTACGCCGCCGAGGGTGCTTACCAGATCGGCATTGACGAGCCGATCGACGATGCGCTCGATCAGACCACAGAGATCATGCATGCCGATCTGCTTGACGATGGCGAGAAGGTGCGTCATCACTCGGATCGTCTCGCGCAAGTTGTACTGAACTGCCGCAAGCAGGCGCTGTCCGATGCGACGGTCGTCGTATGAACCCTTCCGGAGAATTCTTCTTGGTCAATAACGACAAACTGAGTGTGGTGATTCTCGCTGCGGGTTTAGGGACGAGAATGAAGTCGCGGCGCGCCAAGGTGCTGCACGAGCTTGGCGGCCTGCCGCTGATCACGCACGTCGTGCGAGCCGCGAACAAGCTGGATCCCGAAACGATCCTCGTTGTAGTTGGTCACCAGGCAGAGGAAGTCGAGAAGGTGGTGCTCGACGCTGTCGGCGAAAAGGCGAGCTTCGTCGTGCAGGCAAAACAACGAGGCACAGGCGATGCCGTCGAGTCAGCTCGCGGTCTGCTGGAAAACTACGACTCGCTGCTGTTGCTGTTATACGGCGACATGCCGTTTGTTCGCACCGAGACGTTACAGAAGATGATCGAGCATCATC
>DASTOZ010000173.1:0-2458 GCA_035762365.1 Pyrinomonadaceae bacterium
TAACGGCGACCGGTTGTGAGAATGGAAATAGTCCGTTGCCGTAAATCAATTCCGGCGAACCGGGATGGTTTGAAAACCCGATCTCGTCTACCAGTTCGCAATCGAACCAGACCGCCACTCCGTGCGCTGTGCCCGGCCTGCTCACCTGCCAACGGATCTCGGCGCTGACGTCGGGACTTTCGATTTCCCCGTAATCCACCGTGGCCCAGCAGAACGGTTCAACCAGCAGTTCGCCGGGTTTCAGCCGCGTCTTGCGCCATGTATTAGTTATCGCGTGCCTTGCGGCGCTCAAATCGAAACCATTCGCCCGCCATGGCCCGACGAGTTCCTCGTAACGCTCGGGAGCCTCGACTACGGCTGCCCACAGCACGTCACGACGTGGAATCAGGACCCCCTCCGGAGCGAGCAGCCTGTTTCGGGCGTCGACGATCGAGGGAATGTGTTGTCGATACCACGGCAACACGCCGCGCAAGTCGGAAACGATCGCGTCGGCTCGTTCAGGCAGCGTGATCTCGGTTGAGAAGCGTTGAATAAACTCGATCCGATCGGCAAATCCGTTTGCCTTTGCCGCTGCGCGCGCAAGCTCGATGACATTGTCAGGTTCGACGGCAAACACGCGGCGCGCGCCCAACTGGCAGGCGAGCAAAGCAAACACACCCGGACCACAGCCAAGGTCGAGAACCACCGATCCTGGTTTTACGACGCGACGTAACGCGGCGACATGCGCGTCCATGCGCGGCGCATCGGCGAGCATCTGACCGTAAGTGTAAACGCTATACATGGACCGCTGCTTGCGAATCTTGCTGGCAGGACCAGTGCGGTTTCAGTAAGGCAACGTCGTCGAGAACACAATCGCACAACTGCTGAATGCGACCCGCGTCGGCGTGCGGTGTCACGCGTCTTACGGGCACACCGGCCAGTACGCGGGTCAACAGATCAAACTGGCGCGCCTGCATGCTCTTGTCGATGAGATAGTTTGTGTAGGTGTTGGCAATCAACGACAGCAACGCCTCGGTGTGGTCGAGCGCTTCTACGAAGGGAGCGACTGGTTCATCACGTCGTTGGCCGAGCAGATAGATGGCTGAAAGCGGCACAGGCTTAGTCGGAAATTGCGGCGTCAAATCCAAATACCGTTTGTCCCAATTGGGTGTGAGCTTTGGCAGGTGCGATTCGCTTCCGTAGAGCGTTTTCACGGAAGCGGGCCACAAGCGAATGCAGGGGTATGCGGGACGAACCAGAAACTTGCCCGCCCGATCGTCTAAAGTCACCACGTCGTCAGCCAGCACACTGAATCCCCTGGTTGCAAACGCGGCGGCCGTCGTAGACTTCCCCGAACCTGCTGGTCCAACAAGCGCCACTGCCTCGGCGCCGGCGACTATCGCGCTTGCATGTAAACAGACGATGCCGCGGAGCAACATTACGAACCCCATGACTGGACCGAGCAGATACGTTGCTGTGTCTTCGATTGTCAGCGGCGACGTCCAGGTGGTCCAGATCTCCGCGCCTGCATGGTCTACGACGAATTCGGTGTCATCAGCGTAGCGGAAATGATGATACTTGCCGTCGAGCACGCGGAACACGCGCAGGAGCGGCTGACCGGAGTTGTCGGTATGCTCGGCGGTGTATGAGAGCTGAGGCTGGGACGACGCCTGTTCGTGGATCCAGGCGGGAAAAGAGCCAAAATGAATATTGACGTCGATCGATTCGATTGGCGAAGACGGCACGCCCGGAATCGGTCTGTTAGCGCTGATTCCGAGGCCGTAGATCGAACATCGATACGACATGAATTGACGATCAGCCCGTCTTCGGTCCGGCAGCCGCGCCGCCACCACCATCTTCGGCGCCCTTGGGACCAGTGTTTCGCGTGATGTCACGAATGTTACCGTAAACGAGCAGTTCGGGTTTGTGGTAGGGCTTTTTGGGTTCGGCGTTTTCGTCTGGGCTTTGGTTTGGGATGGGTTGCATCAATCGTCTCCGTTATGCTGTTTGAGCGAGCACATCACGCATGGCTCGGTCGATCGGCAGCGAGTGTGTAAGCCAGTGGTTCAACGCGAACACCCGGAGATTGGCCCGCCGGCTATCGGAACTTTGTTCGTCGCCAACTGGGCGCCGCCGATTCAAATTAACAAAACGCGTGAGCTGCGGATTAACGTCAAAACGGTCGAGACATCTTACACTAGTGCGCTCAACGAAATGAAGAGCCGGATCGCTCGCCAATGGAGTCTTAGGTCGATTCAATATCGCGGGCGGTAATCGCGCCGCAAGCGCGCGACGCAGAATGTGTTTGTTAATGCACCACGGAACGACCGGTAACGACAACAAGAAGCGAAGCAATCTCACGTCGATAAACGGGTGTCGGAGTTCGAGAGGCAAACCGGTGGAAGCCGGATCGTAACCTTCGAACAACGGCGCCCATACTTTTGAGTCGAAGGCGTAAAGCGCCGACGGATGTTTTTGA
>DASTOZ010000174.1:0-2133 GCA_035762365.1 Pyrinomonadaceae bacterium
GTTGCAGGGCGTCTCGATCAATGGCGACGATCTGATCATCACGTTCCAGGTTGAAGAAGGACCGCTCACGCGTGTCGCGGGCGTCGAGGTGAAGGGCAATCAGATTCACAGCGAGGAAGAGATCCGAAAGGAACTCGGCACGGTCATCGGTGCGCCGTATTCGCGTTCACAGGCACGCGCTGACGGCGATCGCGTGGCGGCTTTGTACGCGCGGCAGGGTTACGTCGATGCGCGAATCGATTTTTCCGTCGTCGAGTTGCCGAAGAAGGGCGACGACGAGCAAGTGCGGCTCGTCTACGCAATCTCGAGTGAGGGCGACAAAGTTTTCATCAATCAAATCCTCATCAACGGCGTTACAGGAGATCGAAATACACGTCGCAAGAAGCGCGAAGCGATCATGCGCGCGATTCCGCTTGCAGAGGGCGACGTTCTGCGGGCGGATCGCGTTTCCGAAGCAGAACGAGAGCTGTACCTTACGGACGCTTATCGCCAGGTGATCATTCGCACTGAGCCCGCCGGAGAAGGCACGTCGGGTTATCAACGACGCGACGTGCTGATCGACGTCGAAGAGAAAAAGCCGAACGTAATGGATTACGGCGGTGGATATTCAACCGACGCAGGCGCGTTGGGCCTGTTTGAAATCAGCAACGTGAACTTAATGAACAGGCTGCGGCACGGCGCGATGCGTTTGCGCGCGAGCCGTTTGCAGCAGCTCGTCAGGCTCGAATATCTCGATCCGCGGTTTGCCCGTTACAACAAAACGGATTTCGCGCCGCTCGCTGCGTCGCTCGAGTACATGCGCGACTCGACAGTGACGCGTTTCTTCCGCTCCGCAATCGATCGCGGCACGATGGGAATCGTGCAACGACTCGACGAGGAAGGAAATCCGATCAACATCTTCGGCGAACGAGTAAACGAGCCAACGATCAATCGTTTCACTGCCGCACTGGAAACACAGCGCGTGCTCGATCGCAAAACGCGGACGATCGTTTTTGGCCGCGTCAGCTACGAAGACGTGCGGCTCTACAATCTTGAAAGTCTCGTCGTGAGGCCGATTCTCGAACCGGACAAGAAAGTGCGTATCTCACGTATTGGCGCGTCCTTCGTGCGTGATACGCGAGAGCGATGCGAGCGCGGGCTGTTGCCTGCGCGTTCGACGGACGACGACGACGAGCGGCCCGGAGCGCCGGGAGAAGTTTGTCGGTATAACCAGGTGGATGCGACGCGTGGCGGATTTCTGAGCGTCGACTACGCGGTCGCGTTGCGGCAGCTTGGCGGAAACATCTCGTTCAATCGTTTCCAGACGACCTACCGCCATTACTACAAGATGCAGGCGCTGCGGAACACTGTGTTCGCCGGGAACATGACGCTGGGTCTCGCGAACGTTTTCAACCCGCGAGATCGCGATGAGAACGGCGTCATCAACGAGATCGATCTGACGTTGCCGATCAGCGAGCGCTTTTTCTCGGGCGGTTCGACAACGCTGCGCGGTTTTAGTTTCGAGGAAGCTGGCCCACGCGAAGTCGTCATCCCGCTGGGTCCGTTTCGAGACGAGGACAAAAACGTTGTGTTTCTGAATCCGTTCACGGTGCCGGTCGGTGGCAATGCGCTGGCCGTGCTCAATCTGGAGGCGAGAATTCCGCTGACGAGAACGACGCAGGTGGTGCCGTTTTACGACGGAGGCAACGTGTATCGCCGCGTCGGCGATCTATTTGGCAAGGAAGATCCGACGCCGGTTCCGCCGGGCGATCTTCTTGCCCAGATCGCGCGGACAAACCTTAAGGCCCGCTGGTCCAATACGGTCGGGCTCGGGTTCCGCTGGACGACGCCGTTCGGCGGCGCGTTGGCAGTTGATTACGGGTTCCTGCTGAATCCGCCGGAGTTCCTGGTACCCCAACGCGGACCCGGTGGAGTTCTTTTTGACGGCCCGCCGGCCGTATTTCGGTTGCACCAGGGCGCGTTGCACTTCCGCATCACGCAGACGTTCTAAGTATGAAGCGATTGGGATTCATCGGAGTTTTGGTTCTTGTTTTGGCGACGGTTTCGCCGTGCGCGGCGCAGCAGGTCGTCGACAAGATGGTTGCGACTGTGAACGCGGGCGTGAAGACCGACTTGATCACGTATTCGGATCTG
>DASTOZ010000175.1:0-2776 GCA_035762365.1 Pyrinomonadaceae bacterium
GCGAATAGAAATCCCGGTGCGCGTCCAGCAGTTGCCGCCGCGTCATCGTTGGCGAGATCTTTAACTCGGCCGGCGCCGAGTCCCACACGTAACCAACGCTCTCACCCGATATCCAACCGAGAAACTGGTCCTTCAGCTCGCCATTGAGCAGTTGCCACGCGGCCTTACCCTCGTCTTCTTTCATCGTGGCCGCGCCGTAATTGATCAGGATCGCAAACGGGACTTTCGTCTCGCGCAGGTAACGAAGAAACGCGCTTCCCTCTTTCAGGTATTCGGGAACGTTGTTGATGTAAATGACGGGAACGACCAGTTTGGACTGAAACAGCGGCACATCCTTCGTGCCGCTGTATTTCTTGACAAACTCCTCGATCGGCTCGGCGTTGAACGGATACAGCGGCCTTTCCTCGGGAGGCCGGTCCAACATGGGCCAGAACTCTTTCGCGATGTTCCACGGCATGAGGAAGTCGCGGCCCGCAACTTTCGGCCGCGACCACGAATCCGGAAGATTGACCGGCGCATCGCCGTTCAGCAGCGACGACAATGGTGTGCGCGTTTTGGACCACGTCCGCAGGTACCGTTGTGCGGCGAAGTCTGGTTTTTCTCGATCGTAGGGGATAAATCCGGCATCGCTCGTGAGCACGAAACAGTCGACGTGCCTGCGCGCCGTCGCCGCTTTCTCGATGTTAATCGACACGCGGGCGGGACCCTTCTTCAACATCGCGCGCGCGAAGTCCCACGTGAATGTCCAGCCCCAGTACAAGTTGAATTCCTCATGCGCGTCGACGATGTCCCCATCACCAAACTCACGACGAAAGACCTCGGCGTTGTCCTGCGCGATCGTCACCGTGAAGTTCTCGTTTTTTCCGGCCCAATCCGCGTATCGGACCCACATGTAATACTCTCCCGCTCGTGGCACTTCGAGATCCTGGTAGATCGTCGCTTTCGTTTCGTCGGCACTCGCGGCCGCCGAGTTCCACTCGCTCTCGCCGCCCTGTGACCACTCCGCTGACACGCCTGGGCCATTCATGCCCCAACCGGGTGCTTTGTCGCGCGACAGGTTCAGGTACGACGGATTGAGTGTTGGCGCGCCGAGCTTTCCGGTCGTAAAGCCGCGCATGTTTTCCGCTTCGTACCAGAGATACTCGGCGTTCGACTTAGTTTGTGAATAGAGTGGTGTGAGGGAAACGAACAGTGTGAACACGATGATCCACAGATTTCGCGCCCAATTTAATGGCGGCGCGAAATCCGTGGACGGCGTAATTATCCCAGGGCTTCGAGACATTCACTGAGCGTACGTTGACGGCAAGTAAACATCGGCGTGTCGCGAAGTGTGTAGGAGCTGGCCTTGGTCTCGCGGAGCTCCTGGACCAGATCCAGGAAGTCAGACGGGTAATCGGTCTCAAACGCGACGACAAATTCCTGATCGTCCAGACCGAACGAGTACGTCGTGTGAAGTTTGACGGAGCGATACTTCGAACCGATGCGAATGTGTTCGTCCATCATCTCCTGCCGCTCTTCGCCGGGCCGTGAGTACCATTCGCGCGTCTTCACAAACGGATAGACGAAAAGATACTGCGACCTGCCGGGAACGATGTGCAGGCGATCTTCGACGTGCTCGGGGTTGTCTTTGTCGATGTACATCGAGCGCTTCGTCATGGAGAGAAACGAGACGGAAGGTTCGATATACTTCGCCATCTCCGTGCGATTCAATCGCGACGTCATCTCCTGGATCGGTTCGAGATCGTAACCGATGCGCCAGATCATGAAGTCGACGTTAGTGCGCAGGCCTATGGTTGAATAAGAATGGATCAGCAACGAGGAGCGAAACTCGTCAACTGTCTTTACGAACTGTTCGCGGCAACGCTGTTTGTCAGCCTCTGAAAGCAACCGCCACTCGGGTCGGGCGTGGTAGAAGGTGAAGTTCACGAACTGCCGGGGGAGCTTTGCCTTTTCTACTTCTACCTCTGAATGAGTGGGGGCGAGACGAAGGGAACCGCGAGCGGCATTGCCTGGATCCTTATCGCTAATCATGTTGAATTACCTCAGATAAAAGACTGACCCTGGAAAGTGCTGCGATGCGAAGTTATTCTGCCCAGTCTGGTGTCCGATTGCAACCGGGGGAAGGTTTGCTTGGAATCCGGAATACCGCCCACGGCAGTGGATGGATATTTCTACTCCAACCTGGATAACGGTTCATTGACTTCTGTAAGAGAATTTCTTAGCCAGACTCGTAGGTCGTGGGTGGGATTTCCAGTCCTGGAGCACCCGGGGAAGAAACCCTGACGCTGGGGCGTCTATAATCCGTGACGAAATCATGAGAGATTCCGATCAACCGACCCGACGCTCGTTTCTACTGCTGGTGCCGCTGGGTGTTTTTGGTTCCATTGCAGGCGCTGCTTTTCGTTTCCTGCGGCCAAGGATCTCGGCCCCGATTGATCGCTGGCTCGACGTCGCGCCTGTGACTGAACTTGGCGGTTCGCAACCGGTGAGCAGGAAAGTCGTCGCCGAGCACATCGCGGGTTGGGCCATCACGACCGAAGAGCACAACGTCTTCGTGTTACCAACAAAAGGCAATCAAGTGGTTTCGGCGATCTGCCCGCACGAAGGTTGCGAAGTGTTATGGGACGGGCAGCGTAACCAGTTCGCGTGTCCGTGTCATGAGAGCTACTTCGCAGCGGACGGTGCGCGGATCAGTGGTCCAGCGCCGCGGGGTCTCGATCCGTTGCCGAGCCGTGTTCAGGATGGAAAACTGCAAGTGCAGTACGGCTTGCCTCGG